>DAOVHT010000097.1 GCA_030671745.1 Candidatus Nanohaloarchaea archaeon | reverse complement strand
GGTTGTTGTTCTCATCATAACCTTTGAAATCATTGAACATGCTGTCCTTTCCGGATATGAATGGGGTCATGTAAGCTGTTGCGTAATCATAGCATGCCTTTGCTGCCATCTTAAGCTGGTATAGGCGTTTAGGGTCGTTTGATGAGCACCAGCAGAAATTGTCCATCAATGCCATCCTATCCACATTTCCGCCGACTGAGACTGCATTTCGTATTGCTGTATCTATCGCTGATGCTGCCATGTGGTATGTGTCTATCCTGCTGTATTTGGCAGTAATCCCTTGAGATAGGATAATGCCTTTATCTGAATTGTTCAACAGTCTTGTGACACTGGCGGTCGCATTGACCTGCCCTTCACCCTGAAGTGGTTTCAGCACTGATCCTCCCTGGACTTCGAAATCGTACTGGTTCGTAATGAATGAGAAGCTGCACAGGTTTATCCTTTTAATCATGTCCTTGAGAGTCTGTGATAGGTCTTCAGGAACTTTGAAATCGGGTTCTTCTACCTTTTGTTCTATGACTTCTGAGATACGTCTAGTTTTTGGTAGGCCTTCATGAAGGAAATCCATATCTATGTCCATTATGATCTTTCCGTCATATCTTACGACAGCTCTTGAACTTTCATTGAATTCGCCGATCACTGTCATCTCGACACCTCGTGAGTCCATAAGGTCTTTGAGCTCTTCAACCTTATCCTTAGGTACTGAAAGAGTCATCCTTTCCTGTGATTCACTTATCCAGATTTCCCATGGTTGGATACCTGCATATTTGGTCGGTACCTTTTCAAGGTCTCCTGTAAAGCCACCGCTCTCTTCTGCCATCTCGGCGACTGAACATGATATTCCGCCAGCACCGTTGTCGGTTATGCTGGTATATAGGTTTCTGTCTCTTGCATCTTTTATCAGTGCATCGCTCATCTTTTTCTGTGTTATCGGGTCGCCTATCTGGACTGCTGTTGCCGGGCTTCCCGAGTCCATGACTTCGGATGAGAATGTTGCTCCGTGGATGCCGTCACAGCCTACACGGCCCCCCATCATGACTATGAGGTCTTTCGGCATGGCTTTCTTATAATCGCTTCTTCTGTTATTGATTGTCTTTGGTATGAGACCGAATGTCCCTACAAATACGAGCGGTTTTCCGCTGAAATCATCATCAAAATATACAAAACCTTGAGGTGTAGGTATGCCTGAGCAGTTGCCTCCAACACGTACTCCGTCTATCACGCCATCCATTATCCTTCTTGGTGACAGGGCTTTTGATATCCTGTTCTTCTGCCTGTAAAGTTCTCGTCTCTTGAATGGATCTGCGAAACAGTATCCGTAGAAATTTATTGCGGGCAGTGCGCCCATACCGAAACCCATCGTGTCACGGTTTACACCCACAATGCCTGTTATCGCACCACCGAAAGGGTCAAGTGCGGATGGTGAATTGTGAGTCTCCCCCTTTGATGTCACAAGATGGTCGCCGTCAAATATTATTGCGCCAGAATTGTCTTTGAAGACGGATACGCAGAAGTCGTCTTTGCCCAAGTCTTTCCTTATCTTTTTAGTTGCAGATTTTATGTATGTCTTATAGATGCCGTCTTTTATCTCGTCCAGTTCTGATGCGAATATTGTGTGTTTGCAGTGCTCAGACCAGGTCTGTGCCATTGACTCTATCTCTATGTCTGTCGGATTCCTGCCTTCTTTTTCAAAATAGTCTCTTATCGCTTTCATGGATTCAAGGTCTAAGGCGAGAGGTCCGCGTCTTGTTCCGTCATTGTTTTCTATGCCTTCTTTTCCTATCCTTGATAAGTTATCATCATCTGTATTGAGATTGACTGTGTCTACCTGTATCTGTGTCTTGAGATTTACTATCGGCACTTTCCTGTCCATGCCTTTGTCATTTCTGTATTCTTCAAAAGATTTGACATCTATCCTTTGTATGAGCTCGTTTGCGAGGGATCTGCCTATCATTCTTGCATCTTTTTCATCGGTTGTCAGGAACAGTATCTGAGATGTGAAAACTGAGTCCTTATCAAGCTTTCTTTTGAGGAAATCTTCTATGCATTCTCTTGCGGTGTTTCCTGCGTTGTCTGTGACTCCTGGCAGGAATCCTATCTCTATCGCCTGGTTGAAGGTGATGTCTTCATGATTATTTATTCTGTATTTCTGGGTCACTGGATTTGACAGCAATCTTGCTATGTTCTCTGTTTCAGTCTCTGTAAAATTGCCGTAGAGGGTGTATATGTCTGCTAGAATCAGGTCTTTTGCGCTGTGACCATTGGATCTGATCTTTGATATCAGGACTTTTGCACGGGTGTCTCTGTCTCTGCTTGTGATTGCAATCCTGTTGATTTTTTTATAGTCTTCCAAATAAGCCACCGGTATGTGTTAAATTGTTAGTTATAATTTATTATACTAAAAAATGTGGGCAAATATATTTAAATTGTGCGTATCAATGTTTAATTAAATTAGAGTGATGAAATATGGTGATGTGTGATGGGATTCCTCCAGAGGCAAAGAAAGCACTTATTAAGGAAGAGCGTACAAGGATTATAACAAAAATGTCTATTGAAGATGTCTTAGATTCTTATATAAGTTGGGTTTCTAATGCTGATGATGAATTACGAAAGATGGATGCAGATAAGATAAAATTATTAAGACCCATACTTGATAAATTTTCAAGAGGAATAAATAGTTTGACAAACGAGCTAGATAAGTCAGTAGAAGAAGTACCATCTTGTCTTCCCGGAATTGATATTAAAGATTATGCGCTTAAATCTGCTGCTGAAACATTCTATTGGAATAAATTTTTTGATTTAGATTATATTGGTAATAATTTAAAATCTGAAATATTTTCAAATCTTGAAGGTGGTAATCTTCTGGCTGAGGCTTTTGATGATTATAAAGATTTGGATGTTGATTTAAAAGGAGAGATACAAAGTTTGGCTGATAGTGTTTTAAAAGGTATTTATGAAGCCACTCAATTAATGTGTAGGTATAATGGCGATTATAAAAATGAATATTTGTATGTCTTGGAGGATGCTGTCAATATTTTTGGTTCAGACGGTGAAGTTCAAGTTGTTGAGAATTGAATTATATTGTTATGTTATATATTTAGATTTAAATTGTGTATCAATATTTAATTAAATTAGAGTGATGAAAATGGTTATGATTGATGGTCCTATTCCTCCTGAGGTTAAAGAGCTTTCAGAAAGTGAACGATTTAATGCTATTTTTAAGTATCATGCAAGTTGGGTTTCTTCTGCAAATAATGAATTACAAGCAATGGGTTATGCGGATAAAATAGTACAATTCAGTCATATGCTTGATAAATTTTCAAGAGGTATGAATGCTGTAACAAAAGAGTTATATGCATCAGTAGAAGATATATCTGACAATTCATCTGAATTAGATAATAATATAGCTTCTGTTAAACGAATTAAAGATACATTTTATTACTTTGTGAATTTTAATGAATCTCTTGTTGATGTGAATTATTCAGAATTAGATAAGATCTATGATATTGAAGGTGCATATATCTTGATTAGCGCTTTTGCGGATTATGAGAGTTTAAAGCATAATTCTGGAGAAGATGAGATGATTGGTCTGATACATAATGTCTTAAATGGTGTCTATGAAACAACTAAGCATGTCTGTCGGTATGAGGGTGATATCGATATGGATAAATATCTGTCTGAATTGGATGATCTTGTCAATATATTTGGTTCAGATGATGAAGTTCAAGTTGTTGATAATTGAAAAAATGTGATATTTGTTATAATCTTTTTAACTGTTGATTCTTATGCTTGATAAAAAAGAAATATTAAAATTATTGGATTTTAATACTGATGATGCTATCGCTATGCATGGGACAAGTATTCAATCTGTTGGGATATTGTTGAATACTGGAATTCTTCCTTCATCTGATTTAAGATGGAGGCATCTTCAACCTGAAAATATGTGTGATTATAAAGATGGTTGCCTTTATCTTGTACCTAATAAACATAAGTTTGAACAATTTCAGTTTTATGAAAAATTACTGAGTCCTAAACGATTATGTGAGGATGTGTTATTTTACGCTCAATTTGGGGCATCAAGGAATTATATCATCAACAATCTTGATTTTGAATTATCTGATGATCCCTCTGCTTATATAACTGTTGATGACTGGTATTATCCTTGTAAAGAAGGTGAAAAACCACCACTTCTGATTGAAGCAGAAGAACATGGCCTGACTGAAACTGAATTTCGACAAGTTCTTGAGGATGCGGTCAAGATTCCAAATGGTGTTATTGTCTATAT
>DAOVHT010000033.1 GCA_030671745.1 Candidatus Nanohaloarchaea archaeon | reverse complement strand
AATTATCATTGATTACAGGTTCGACGCAGATTGTTGCATCATACAGTCTGCATCCTTCTTTTAATGCATCTTTCAATAGATTCTGACCGAATCTGTGACGGTTTATCATTGCACATCTGTATGTTGTTGACATTTGGGTTTTCTTGTTTGGAGAATAAGTAGTCACACCATCAATTATATAATTTATCGACTTGTTTCTTGAATAATCAAGGTCAAGTGTCTTTTTCATCCAGGTTATAAGGTCGTAACCTATCAGATCACCGCAGACCTTGTCGCCTATCTTCTTCTTTTCTTTCCGCTCAACTATCGCAACATTCAGACCCTTGCGAGCTGCACGGATTGCGCAAGTACAACCTGCAGTACCTGCACCTACAATTATCATGTCATATTCTTTTGAAATAGTTTTCACCTAAAGAAGTATAAGACATATTCGGGATTAATCCTATTTAAAGTTAATGTTTAAAAAAAAAGAAAAAATTAAGGTGTCAGCCTTTTCGGATCTCGTGGGAACAGGCATGCTTCTCTTATGTTATCTCTATCTGTTAAAAGCATAGTAATTCGTTCAAGACCTATTGACCAGCCTGCGTGAGGTGGTGCGCCGTACCTGAAAGTGTCAATGTAGAACTTGAAGTTTTCAGGATCCATGCCTTTAGCTGTAAGACGCTCTATAAGTAGTTCGGGTATATGGATTCGTTGTGCACCGGATAAAAGTTCAACGCCTCTGAACATAAGGTCGAATGCTCGGCAGATCTTCGGGTTCTTCTCGTCAGGCATTGAATAGAATGCGCGCACATCAGTCGGCCACTCTGTTATGTAGAATGGTTCATCCCAACCCATAAGTTCGCAGATCTTCTTCTCTGCAGGAGTAGACAGGTCTTCACCCCATTTGATCTTGATGCCTTCGGTCTCAAGTTTTGTCAGGGCATCCGTGTATGTGATCTGCTTCAATGGCAGTTTAGGTACTTTGAAATCTGTGCCTATAAGCTTTAATTGAGTTTCGCAGTTATCTTTCACGTCTTTGAATATCGTATGGACCACGTCATCCAATACTGCTATAGCTTCCTTGTCTGTTGCAAAACCCATCTCGATGTCCATCTGTCTTACTTCGGACAGGTGTCTTGTCGTGTTTGATCTTTCTGCTCGCCAGACAGGAGTTATCATAGATACTTTTTCCATACCACCCATGACTGCCATCTGTTTGTAGATCTGCGGACTCTGAGCAAGGAATGCTTCCTTGTTGTAGTAAGGAATCGGGAACAGTTCTGCGCCACCTTCTGAGGATGCTGCAATTACACCTGGAGGTGTTATCTCGATGAACTTTTGTGCGTCAAGAGTTTTCCTGAATGATTTTATTATCTGGTTCTGGACTGTGAAGATTGCTCTCACTTCAGGGCGTCTGAGGTCAAGGAACCTGTTGTCTAGGCGTGTGTCAAGGTCTGACTGGACCTTGCCTGTGGATTCTATAGGCAATGGTGATGCGGCCTCTGAGATTACTGTTATCTTTGTAGGTTTTATCTCGACACCGTTGGGTGCGCGGTCATTCTGTTCTGCAGTGCCTTCGATGTCTACCACGAACTCTTTGCCGATTGCTTTTACTTGTGTGATTAATTTGTCATCGGTCACGCCTGTCTTTGCGGTCACCTGCGCAAGACCGTCCATGTCTCGCACTATAAGAAATATCAGTTTGCCGAAGTCTCTTTTCTCGTGGACCCAGCCTGAGAGCCGTACTTTTGCGCCTGCCTTAATGTCTGAAGAATATGTCCGTTCCATTGAAATCAATTGATAATTGTAGTGTATAATCTTTTAAATGTTGGTGATGGATTTAGGGAAATAAATAAATCTCAAAAATAGTATTAAATATCTTTCCATATAAATATAATTATGTGTGGTATTGAGGCAATAGTGCCCAAACATATCGGTTCTATTTCTTCAATAAAAAATATGCAAAATGTCGCCGAACAGATAAATTCTGCTATAACAAATAGAGGGGAATCAAGCTGTGGCCTTACTGTGATAAACACAGAACCAAATAATAATAATCTTAGTAGGATAAGGTATGAGGGTCATTTTGCTGATGCTGAAGCAATACAGGCATTCTATAAAGGCATTAAAACACCACAAAAGATGATAGCACAAGCAAGATTTACTACAAATGGAGATGGCACCTTACTTAATGCACAACCAATAGTTGTATATGCTGATGGCAGTGGTAATGATAAACAGATAGAAGTATTCAACGGAGACAATATACATCCACCTTATGCAAAAGACAGTTTTAAAGGAAACAATGTATTAACGCTTGCACATAATGGAGAGATTGGGATCCCTAAAAAAGATAAAATATTTTCTGAAAGGGGATATTTTTTTGATGACTCTGAAGACAAGTCAGACAGCATGCTTCTTGCAGCTTATCTATTCTCAGGTCTTATTGAAAACGATGGTGATTTAGCAAAGACAATGAAAGAAGCAATAAATGATGTAAATGGTACATATTCATTCATTGCTGATGCGAATGTAGATGGATTTGAAGGTCTTTTTGCCTATCGCTGTGGCAGACGACCACTTGCAATCGCTGATACACCCGATTTTTTTGCGCTCGCATCAGAGACAGGACATCTTATCAATTCAGGAATACATAGTGAAAATGTAAGAATGATAGAACCTGGTATGTTGCATACATTCATATATGAAAACGATATCATTTTACATGAAACTGAAAAAATCACAGATAATCCCAATCCCTATTGCTTTTTTGAAGGACCGGTTTATCTTCAAGATCATACAAGTTACAGTGACCCGCTACCCCCACAAATGTTTGATCCAGATTTCATTGAAGTCTTGAACGGAAATATTGAAATGGAATATTATATTCCCTCTAAAGAGGCAATTGAAAAATCTCAAAAGAACCATTCATGCATGACTGCAAGAGAACTTATCGGACAATGGCTTTTCAGGCTTCGAGGTGATGAGATACCAGAACAATATAGAACTGGCGCAGGTGTTCCAAGAAGTGGTCTTTCTGTCATGGGAGGTCTTAGCCTAGAGGCCATAAAAAATAATAGAGGAATAACACTAGGAGAATACATATCAATAAATGAACAATATAAGAGATCTAATGGTCAAACGCCTCGTGACTTTTTAAAAGACCAAAAAGACAGAGAAGAAAACAGACCTGAAAAACTGCTATATAGAGATATGCCGGAAAATATAATCATCGGGGAAGATAGTGTTGTAACTGGCAGAAACATTCTTGATGTAATAAAAAACTGCAAAGATAAGGGTGCTGAAAATATTATATTAATTGTTGGATCACCACCGATAATAAATGCATGCTATGATGGCATAAATATGAAATATGGACATCAATTCCCGCAAAAATTATATCCAGACATAGCTGAACAAGAAATATATGATAGGGTTGTAAATCACTTGGATTTATTTGAGAGAGATGCAGCAGAATATCTTGGAATTGAAAAAGTAATCTATATGCCAGTCAAACCGATTGAGATGCTTTTAGGTCCTGCGTATGCTTATGGGTGCGTTGGCGGCAGCAGATGCAGTTGCTGAAGTAAATTATTCGGGCAACATTATTGAAGCAGTACACTAAAAAATACTTAGTAAAAATATAGGAACAGGCAAGAAGACCGTTAGGCGTGTGCATAATGATTATGGGCGAAAACTGGATGCTTGTGAACATATAAATTCTGTCGATAGGATGATTTCAGTTTAACCTGAGTTCTTTTGAGATTGATACCTTAAGCTTGTCAAATAATGTTTCATAATCTTTTTCATATTCTATTATCGGTGTCATCTCAGTCAATGCTTCTGCAAATCTCTTATCGAATGGGATTCTTGCAAGTATCTTTAATCTATTTGCATCTGCAAATCCTTCAATGGTCTTTGTCTGCGCGAGATTGAGATCAAATCTGTTGATGATTATTCCAGTAGGGATGTTAAAATGTTTTACTGTTTCAAAAGCTTTTTTCATGTCTGAAAAACCGGATGGTGTAGGTTCGGTCACAATGATCGCATAATCTGATCCTGTAACCGATGCAATCACCGGGCATCCGATGCCTGCCGCTGAATCTACCAACATGATCTCCGCTTCAGCACCCATCTCTCTTGCTTTTTTCTTCACTTCAGAAACAACTTTTCCCGAACCGGATGCTCCAGGATTCAATTGCGCCGAAACCACATCAAAACCATATCTTGTGCTTGCATAACCGATCTTTGCATTGTTTACAGATTCAAGAGAGATCGCATCTTGAGGGCAGACAAGTTCGCACAGCCCGCAACCCTCACAACTGAAGTCTTTAAGTTTAGGTCTGTTGTTTTCCCATGCGATCGCATTAAAATAACATTGATCAAAACATCTCTTGCAGGAGTTACATCTATCTAAGTCAAACATCGCCTTTTCATTGGTTGATATGTCATCCCATCGCTCATACCTATCGGCACCGAAGACCAATGACAGATTTGAGGCGTCCACATCACAATCTGCACAGATCAATCTTTTGTCTTTTGAAAAGGCCACAGCCAATGACGCGACGATACTGCTTTTTCCGACTCCACCTTTTCCTGAAAGGATGGTTATGGTCTTCATTCTGTGATCACCTCCAGTAGATGGGAAATCTGTTCATGGATTATCGGTCTGCCTTTCGAGTAGTTTTCTGCTATATCTTTTGAATATGGTATCTCGCAGACTATTGCCAACCCATATCTTTTTGCTAATTCTGATATCAGCTTTCTATTTCCTATGTCGGACCTGTTTAAGACAATGTCTGACTCTATGTCCAATATCTTAAGGAGCTGTAAAATTATTTCAAGGTCATGTTTCCCCAATGGCGTCGGTTCGGTGACGGCAATAACATGATCGCACATCTCTAAAGCTGCGATGACAGGACAATGGGTTCCTGCAGCAGTATCTATGATCACAAAATCATAATTGTTCTTTTCATCAGCCACTATCTTATTTAATGAGTTTACAACAAATTCAGATACAGGTTCATTGGTCTTCAACTCGCCGGATAAGAGGTTGATGTCATTATTTTTTCCGGTATATATATCCCCTATCACTTTCCTGTCCCAACTGATCGCATTGACCGGACACTTAAATACGCAGCTGCCGCAACCGTTGCATTGCTGACTCATGAATATCGGGTCTTGCCCTCTGATAGAGACGATCGCATTGGTCTTGCAGACCTCTCCGCACAGACCGCATCTTATGCATCGTTTCAGATCCCAACTAGGGATTCTCTGTTCAACGGATCCATGAAATTTTCTTTCTATATCCAATAACAGATGGTCATCCGGGCAATCAACATCTGCGTCGACCAAAAGAACTCTGTTCTCTTTTGCTAATTGGTATGCAAGAGCTGTCGCTACCGTTGATTTTCCTGTCCCGCCTTTGCCTCCCGTGATGCCTATTATCTTCATACCATTATCCTATCCAGCTCATATCTGTCCTATCATATCAACAACCTTTCTGCAGGACGCAGGGATGCTTTTCTGGACCATCTCATCATCCGGCAAGACTTCCTTTAAAAAATCTGAACCGATCATCAGATGGGATATCACTGTTCCTTTAGTTGTCCCGTCCTTATAGATGCTTATCTGTTTCGGCATGATCAATGATGCCCTTCTACTGTCTGAGCTAACGCTATTGTAAGCTTTCTGCGGGATACATAACATGATTGTACGGTATTCCATGTCAGGCTTTACCTTGACACCATGAGTCTTGTACTCTTCCACCATATCCGCATCAGATCTGATAATAAAACCGAAATCGCCAGCTAACACCCTTATACGATCAGCGACTTCCTCTACACTCTTATCTGTCTCCCTAAAAAATATTTCGCTTTGACTCATCTTAATTTCACCTTTGCATACCTATTGATTATATCTGACTCTGTGATCACACCTTCAATATTACCATCCTTATCCGTAATGAGCACTTTGTATCCGTGCGTCTTTTTCATGGTCTTAAGAACTGTCTTTATCGGTACAGAACCCTTAAGCTGGACTATCGGCATCAACTCTATGGAACTCAATTTTTTAGATACAAGTTTTCCATCAGACAACAGATCAGTTATCATCTCAGTTGTCAGCAATCCTTGAGGTTTCTCTTTGTCATCCAATACAACGATTGAATGTATGTGTTCTTCATCGAGAAGGTTTATTGCAGCTTTCAATGTTGAATCATTGTGCAATGCAAAGAATCCCTCTTCCATAATATCTTCTGCAGTGTCTTCGGGTGCTTTCCCGAATATCCTATCTGTAAACTTGACATACCATGCAGCCGCTTGGACCTGGATTATGTATGCCAATGCAATTATCAGTGCGATATCGGATCCTTGCGGGCCAAACACGGTCATTGCAATAGCCAAAGCGATGGATAGGTTCCGCATCACAGTACCATAGACTAAAGCGATCCCGTCAGCCCTTGAAAAGAAATATTTGCCGATCACTGTGCTAAGCGTAAAATTAATCCCGTAAAGTAATATCAACGGAACTATGAGCGATATCAACATGGTTGGCTGAGCTATGATTGTCTGGGATTTTAAAGCCATGGCAACAAACACGATACCCAATACGCCTAAAGTTGAGAGCATAGGAAACCTTTGTTTGATGTCTTTGTGATATTTAGCCGCGCCATATCTGAAGATAATAAACCGTTGCGTTGCGTATCCTGCAATCATCGGTAAGAATACAATCAAGGCAATCTGTCTGAAGATTGCCGCAAGTGGGATCTCAATGACTGTGCCCATAAGCCATCTTGCATATAATGGTGTTGCCAATGACCCTAGAATCAATCCGATCACTGTCATCTTGATTGCTGCATTCAGATTCCCTTTCGCAAAACCGGTCCAGGATATAGTCATACCACTTGTGGGGAGCAGTGCTGCAAGAAGCAGGCCTAATGCGATAAGTGGCATGTCTGCAAAGAATAATCTGCCGATACCGAATGCAATAAATGGGATTATGGCAAAATTGATCAGTTGAGTCACGATCTGGACTCTGCCGTCACCTTCTGCAAAAACTTTTCTTATCTGCAGGTTCACCATCATCGGATATACCATCAGGAATGTTAACGGCATGATTAGTATGTTTAAAGATGTGGAATCGTAAAAATATCCAAAGATTATGCCCAACACCATAAAGATAGGTATGCTGTGCACAAGATTTTTCTGCAAGAAAGATATCTTATCCCACATCTGTTTTCACATCCTAATGTTCGTGACCGCAACCATCAGTCAGGTCCTCTAATCTGTCCAGATTGCCGATGGCATCCTTTATGGTTGCATAATCTCCAGTCTTCAGAGATAGGCATTTCTTAGCAATTATCCCGATCGCTCTATCCCCGATCCCTCTTGCGAATATTGTGGTCGGGTCGACTGCGTCCTGAATCTGGTCAATCGGTGATCTATCCGGGTCAGTGTGATCCAAAGTATTTTCAATGATCTTCAATTCCTTTTTTTCTACATCATACAATCCGAAAAATGGAGCGTGACCAAAATGTTGGCTTATCTTTGAATCAAGTCCATTGTTGTCCAGTAAAGGAAAGAATATCCTTTCACCTTCTGTTTCGGCAACATCATCCGTCTTTGGATGGGACTGTGCTACGTCATCTATCTGTCCTAATTCACCCCTTATGAACTTGGTCACTGCATCCTTTGCTATCCCTGAGGCCTGGAATGCACGTATCCCTAATTTTTCAAGGACGGCTGTAGAATTAGGACCGAGACTGCCAGTAATGATTGCATCAACATCCAGATCACCCATCTGCTGTGCGGCCTTAAGCCCTGCACCATGACCCTGCAATGCGCCTTCATTCTCCATGGCCGTAACTTCTTTTATTCCATCATCCGCTAATTCGACGATCAAGAAATATTTACATCTCCCGAAACGTTGATCAATCAGACTTTCAATCGTATTGTCTTCTGCACTTATCGCTAATTTCATATCAGTTCACCCTCAAATATCCTGTATCTTACCTATTATTCTCTTGTCATCAGAGTGTCGCATTTTGGACACTTAATCTGATTGCATTGCTGTCCTCTTACGTGCGGCTGTTCATGTCCGCATCCCAGACATCTGCAGATACCGTCAGGTCCTGCAGATAAATTATCATCCATACGTCCTCTTCCACGACCTTGACCCCTCGGTCCGGTCCCATCTTTATCTGGCATCTTATAGTCACCACCATTAATCTTTATTGCCTTGCCATTGACCAGGGCATCGGTTATCTTCTCTCTTGCCCGAGCCAATGTTCTCTGAAAAGTCGACTGATGAATCTCCATCTTCATGGCAGCATCGGTCTGGCCTAACTTTTTTATATGTGATAGACGTAATGTCTCTAATTCATCAAATGTCAATTCAACTTCATCAAGCTGACTCAAGGGTACGGCCCGCGGTTTGAAATATGTCACTTCAGGTTCAAAATTTACAGATCTTATCTTTCTAGGTCGTGCCATAATGCATTATTATGCATAACTAATTATATAAATGTTTCTATAGACCACTAAAAACCTGATAGAAAGATATATAGCAGGGAAACAAGAATATAATAAGTATCTGAACGGTGAGTAAATGAATGTTCTATTCTGGATCATGGCAAGCACTTTTTTCGTGAGTCTCCTATCACTTATAGGCATCATCACACTTTCAATGAAGGATAGATTGCTTGAAAAGATATTGTCGTATCTTGTGGCATTATCGGCAGGAGCATTGATGGGGGGTGCATTCCTGCATCTGATTCCTGAGGCTGCACAAAGCATTGCGATATATGATGTCTGCTGTTATGTGTTGGTCGGTTTTGGGTTTTTCTTCATGATCGAGAAGATACTTCACTGGCACCATTGCCATAAACATAAATGCACAGTACATACATTCGCATACATGAACCTTTTTGGTGATGCGGCACACAATTTCATTGACGGACTGATAATTGCTGCCAGTTTCATCACAGACATACATTTAGGTATCGTTACTACATTCGCAATCATACTGCATGAGATCCCGCAAGAGATCGGTGATTTCGGTGTCCTCATCTATGGAGGATTCAAAAAGAGCAAAGCATTGGCATTTAATTTCATAACTGCGCTGACGTCAATCCTTGGTGGAATCTTCGGCTATTTTCTTGCAAGCTACATCGAAATTTCTTTGCTGGTCCTGTTGCCATTTGCAGCAGGCGGTTTCATATATATATCTGCGTCAGACCTGATACCCGAGATCAAGAAAGATGATGCCATAAAAAAATCGTTGCTTAACTTTTCAGTTTTTGTGATAGGTATCCTCATCATGTACGCAGTTAAATTTGTCGTGAGCGGTTAATAATAGTCTTATCCCAAACATAATCATGATAGTTTCAGAAAACCATATATATGGTTTCAACCATATGATACTGTATATCAAAACAGAATATTTCAGTAAGGAGTAGATAAAATGAAAAAAATAATGTTATTTGTATGCCTATTCATTCTGGTCGCAATCAGCGGATGTACTGCTGAACACGAGCATGATGACGAACATTCGGTTGAGATCGAAGGCAAGGATATGAAATTCTTGACCGTGCAAGATGTCGCAGAGCTGTGGGAGATTGATCCTGAAGTCCTTCTGACAAGGATAATGACTGAATTTGATCTAGATGGAAATTATACGGTCGATACGGTCCTGGAAGATATCAGAGATGAATATTCATTCTCACCCGCACTAATAAAAGATATGGCTGAAGAGATCAAACAGCAAGGTGCATAAAATGGATAAGACAATGTTAAATTATCTGATAGATGTCGGGTTGGCAATATCATTTTTTATCTGTTTCATAACAGGAATGATCAAGTGGCCGGGAATAATAAAGGTCATAGGTGTTTCGGCATACCAAGTATTGCATGTGCATAACATCTCGACACTGCATGATATGAGCGGTCTTATCATGAGCCTGCTAGTTCTTATCCATCTGGCCCTGCATTGGAAATGGATGGTCTGTGTCACCAGACGTATATTGAATAAAGAATGAATCAGTTCATTTCATGGATCCTTCCTTATGAAAATATCCAGCCGATAACTCTTTTTTAGGTTGAATAATCTTGTGGCATGAAAAACAAGATATATAAAAAATACAGCATAATCAGAGATATGGAATATAATCTGCCAAAACCTGTCGGCTCTCCTGAAGTAAAATATTCAGGCAATATCATTGAAGTAGTACACCAAAAGATGCAGATCGGTGAAAATACAAAAATATATGAGCAGGCAATAAGATCGCCTGGCGTACGCGTGATGATTGTTAACGGAAACAGGATGCTCATAACAAAAGAGTACAGGACAGAGATAGATGGATGGGATTTCAGGCTTGCAGGCGGAAAAGTGTTTGATTCCCTTAAAGAATACAGGACTGCTATTGAAAGTGGAAAAGATATGCTTGATCATGCTTTGGATGCTGCCAAAAAAGAGGTTCTTGAAGAGACGGGTCTTGTTGTTGATAAGATAAGATATTTTGCCACTTCAGGTACTGGTGGACCTACTGTCAGATGGGATCTCTATTATTTTATTGTCGACGAATTCCATGAAAGTCTTGATGGGCAGATGCTTGAAGAAGGAGAGAACATCACTTTTGAATGGATGAGTCTTGATGATGTAAAAAGGTTGTGCCTTGACGGATCTTTTAAAGAGGACAGGACTGTGGCGAACATATTGAAGTTCATCATGCAATAAAGAAAAAACCTAAATTGATGTATTTATTGTTTCTTTTGATAATTTAAATTAGGAACATAAAATACTTTTACTACAAGTTTCAATTAAATACCTTTTATTTTTCTGATTT
>DAOVHT010000145.1 GCA_030671745.1 Candidatus Nanohaloarchaea archaeon | reverse complement strand
GAGTGGTACCGAGCGCCCATATGAACACGACAATGATATCAACATTCTTATCCTTGATCAATGTAGCAAGTGCCCTCTCAAACCTTTCCTCAGTAGCGTCCCCGATCAGGTCCAATGGATTATGCACTCCGGCAAAACCGGGCATGACCTTTTTGATTTTCTCAACGCTTGAATGCGAGAATTCAGCAAGTTTCAACCCTTCATGGATGCACGCATCAGCTGAAAGCACACCGTAACCGCCACCATTAGTGACGATCGCCACCCTGTTACCTTTGGCAAGTCTCTGCTTGCTCAACACCTTTGTAAAATCAAAAAGTTCATCAAGAGTTCTTGCTTCAGTAGCACCCACCTGTCGCATTGCAGAGCTGAATATCTTATAGCTGCCTGCAAGAGTGCCGGTGTGTGACGCTGCCGCCTTTGCACCCTTATCGCTTTTGCCTGCCTTAAGGATGATGACTGGTTTGGTCTTGGTTGTATTTTTCAGGCTTTTCATCAGTTCGCGCCCGTTCTTGGGCCCTTCAAGGTATATGATGATAAGATCCGTATCCTTATCTTTTGCGAAACTATCAACAAGGTCACATTCATCGACATCAACCCTGTTCCCGAAACTGACAAACTTGTTAATGCCTATCTTATGTTGGGCGCACCAGTCTAGAAACGCGGTCCCGAAAGACCCGCTCTGTGATATGACAGATATGTTGCCTTTTTTAGGTCTCTCCATCCTGTCATAAGGGGAGAAGATTGTATCGACACCACTGTAAGTGTCAAGGACGCCGATGCAGTTGGGACCGATGACACGCACACCATTTGTCTTGATTATATTTTTCAGCCTGTTCTCAAGTATGATACCGTCACTACCGCTTTCCCTGTATCCGGCAGTGATGATGATGACTGACCTGATTCCGCAAGCCGAACAATCATCAACAACCCGATTAGCGATGCTTGCAGGCACGACAACGACAGCAAGGTCCACATTATCTTTGATCTCTTTGACATTCCTGTAAGCTTTAAGTCCCTCAATAACATATTCATTCAGGTTGACGGGGTATATCTTGCCCTTGAAATTCTTCTTGAAATTGACAAGTATGTTATTGCCCAGTTTTTTAGGGTCAGCACTCGCCCCGATGATTGCCACACTTTTCGGTCTGAAGAAATTGTCCACCATGATAATTAACCTTTAAAAAGATGTCTTATTATCTATTTTATTTGTTATGTATAAATAGATAAGATATGGATACACCCTTCATATTTTACAGCAAATGCAAAAATAACGGTTAAGGACACAATTTATAATCATTTTCAGAAAGGCACATAATTAAGTTTGAGAAGCTTGCTGTTTATTATGGTGTTATATGTATCTATGATGTCATCAAAGTCTGCCTTAAATTCAGAGAGGAAACTGTTCAGGTCATCTATGTCTTTAATTGCGACATTTATCTCAAAATCAAAATGACCTATCCTTTTTGTGCAGAAAAGCACATTCTTTTTTTTCAGGCACCAAGCAATCAATTTTTTCTCATCGTCTTTTGTCGCATGCCATGTACGTATCATTATGACATAATGATGGTATCCCATCTGGTTAAGGTTGAACATGACCCTATATGAATTTACAATGTTTCCGCCAAGTTTCTTTAGGTTATACTTTACAACATCTATGCTCAGTCTTGTTCTTTTTGAGATATCAACAATAGATTGGTTGGCCTCCTGTGAAAGTGTTTTTAGTAGAATCCTTTCTTTTTCAGATATTGCAATTGTTTTATCCTCACCAGAGTACTTCTCGAATTTTTCCAGTTTAAGCGCACATTTTTTCTGGTCAAGCAGAAGCTTATCAAGCTTGAATATCTTTGAATATACTAGTATGCTTATGACATATTCTTTTACAAAATATTTGAAATCGCTTTTTATCTCCATAAGAAAGTCATCAAGATCCATAATGTTTTTGACAGCCACACTTACAGTGTAATCAAAAGACCCTTCTGTTTTGAGCATATGTATTACGGATTTGCTGCTGATCAGCCTTTCCACAAACTTTTTCTCGTCATCCCAGTTCCTAGAGATCTTGAAATATATTTTATAGGTCTTGTATCCTAAAAGACCAAGATTGACGGAACATATATATTTTGTGATTATGTCTTTGTTTTCAAGTTTTTTTATCCTGTATGCCACGACATCTCTTCCGATTCTGAGATTCTTTGCGATTTTTGATATGGGTGTCCTGCAGTTCAGGTCCATTTCACATAGAATTTTCTTGTCTAAGGTATCCATGTTTAGAATATAGTGTAATTTATTTATAAATTTTACCTTTTTTTAGGAAATTTAGATGTGTGCTTTTATAATTACGGTAAATTACAATACTATAAAACTTATGAGATGTGAAATGTTATATGAGACGAGCGATGTACGCGTTTTCAGGGGATCCGATAACCTATGGGCACATAGACATAATCGAAAGGGCATCGAGAGCTTTTGACGAGATTGTAGTGGGTATTGGTGTAAATCCTGACAAGAACTATATGTTTAGTCTTGAGGAACGCAAAGAGATGGCAGAAAGATCATTGGGGGAAATACCAAATGCAGATGTTGTGTCTTTTGAAGGCATGCTTGTGGATTATGCTTATGAGAATGATATTCCTGTAGTCATAAAGGCTGTAAGGAACCAGGCAGACATAGAATATGAGAAAGTACTTCATCAGGTAGGGGAAAGCCAAGAGTTGGGTATAGATACCCATATTCTGTTCGCACGGCCGGAGCTTTCGCATATAAGCTCAAGCAACGTAAAAGCGATACAGAACGAGCAGGGAAGGATAGATTCATATGTTCCGTTATATGTGAAGCAGTGCCTTGAAGCCAGGATGTCAGGGCAGTATATGCTTGGCATTACAGGAGAGATTGGTGCGGGCAAGTCATATGTCTCAGAAAAGTTTGTACAGCTTGGAAAAG
>DAOVHT010000119.1 GCA_030671745.1 Candidatus Nanohaloarchaea archaeon | reverse complement strand
CAATTTAACTTTATAAACCTTTTGAAATGAAAAAATAAGAATTAAAAAAGAAAAAATGAAGAGGTAAATACCTCTTATTGCTTAAATATCTTTGACTTGACCATGTGCAACACATGCTTGGACTTATTCAATTTCTTCTCCATCTTATCGACCAGAAGTATCGTATCAAGAGCAACATCAGGATTGACAGAGATCGAATCTATACCGCACTCGACCAAGAACTTAGCAAAGTCAGGATAATCAGACGGTGCCTGTCCGCAAAGACCTACTTTACGCCTAGGACTATGCTTATGCGCATCAGATATAAGAGAAGCCACACTCCTCTCGACCGCCTCATTCCGCTCGTCATACAGATAGCTCATCTTTTCAGAATTCCTGTCGATACCCAAAGTCAATTGCGTAAGGTCATTCGTACCGATGCTGAAACCGTCAAACTCATCGGAAAACCTGTCTGCAAGTATGATGTTTGAAGGGATCTCAGCCATCACGAATATCTTAAGCCCTTTCTTCTGATCAAGACCGTAATTGCTCAGATGTACCTTAACTTTCTTAGCTTCCTCAATAGTCCTGCAGAACGGTACCATGATAGTAAGATTATCAAGATTCATCTCATACCGTACTCTACGCAAAGCTTCACACTCAAGCTTGAATGCAGGCAGGAAATCTTTATCGTAATACCTTGACGAACCTCTCCAACCAATCATAGGATTAGCTTCTTTTGGTTCATATTTAGCACCACCTGAAAGACATGCATATTCATCAGTCTTAAAGTCACTCAACCGTACAATGACAGGCCTTGGATAGAATGCAGCACAAATCTTACCAATTCCAGTCGTAAGCGCATTCGTATACAGTTCACTCTTGCCATCAGCTATAAGCTTCATTGGATGCGCCTTAACTTCACTCAGTATAATAAATTCCTCACGGGCAAGACCTACACCTGCAACAGGCAATTTAGACAGAGAGAATGCCTGGCTTGGCTCTCCTAGATTTATCATGACATCAGTCTTTGTAACAGGTATTGTCTTAAGATCTTTCTCATCAATCCTATACTTAAGTTCACCATCATAGACATCACCCTCACCTGCCGAACAGTCGACAGTCACAATTTTTCCAGTCTTCAATATCTTTGTAGCGACCTCAGACCCCACAACACACGGAACACCCATCTCTCTTGAGACGATTGCCGCATGGGAAGTCCTACCGCCCTCATCAGTTATGATAGATGCCGCAATCTTCATTATAGGTTCCCAGTCAGGGTCAGTCATCTTGGTTACAAGGACATCGCCTTTCTTGAACTTGTGTATCTCACTTGCATCCTTGATTATGTTCACTTTACCAGTACCGATCTTTCGACCGATTGCAAGACCGCTGAACAGCTTATTGCCCTCACCTTCAAGGACATACTTACGCAATTTATTTGAGTCAGTCGTTGCATGCACAGTCTCAGGTCTTGCCTGCACAATATAAATCTTTTTGGTATCACCATCAAGTGCCCACTCGATATCCATTGGGCAACCATAATGTTTTTCAATAGCCATTGCATATTTAGCAAGCTCAGAAACATGCTTGTCAGTTATGCAGAACCGTTCTGAATCTTCTTTAGCAACTTTCTTTTCAACATTGCCTTTCTTTGACCTGACAAGCTTGATCTTCTTAGTACCGAGTTTCTTCTCAATGATTGTCATCTTAGGCTTGAAAACTAAAAATTCATCAGGAGTGACAATACCTTGGACCACATATTCACCAAGACCGTATGAACCAGTGATAGTTATCACATTATCAAAACCCGAATCAGGGTCAAGAGTAAAGATTACACCGGACACCGCAGTATCGCTCTTTACCATCTTCTGGAAGACTACAGAAAGACTTACATCAAAATGACTGAACCCTTTATCAACACGATATGATATAGCTCGGTTAGTGAAAAGAGAAGCATAACAATCCTTAACGTTCTGTATGATATCTTTCTCACCGGAAACATTAAGGTACGTATCCTGCTGTCCTGCAAAACTGGCACCCGGAAGATCCTCAGCAGTTGCAGAAGACCTTATAGCTACAAGAGGATTGAGTTGAGATACCATAACCCCTAGCTTCTTATAAGCATCAACCATCATATGCTCAAGATCACTCGGCATCTCGGCTTTCTGTATAGCCGTCCTGACTTTAAGACCAGCCTTTGCAAGCGCGCGCATGTCATGAGTATCAAGACCTGTAAGTGTATCTTTAATGAGATCCTTAAGCTTATTATATTCTAAGAAATGCTGATACGCCGCAGACGTGGTCGCAAAACCAGGAGGTACAGGCACATTTACCTTATTGACCATCTCACCTAAGTTCGCAGACTTACCGCCGACAAGGGCTGTGTCCTCTTTACCAATCTGCTTAAACCACAAAACATATTTATCTTCTGACATATTGACCACTGTATAAATAAGAAACTATTACTCTATTTTAGCCGAATTCCATATATATAGATTTTATAATATTAAAATCAAAAACAGAAATAAACATACATTTATAATCATTTAATTTGAGACTTGTCAAGTACTTGAGGTAAATACATTTCAAAATATTTTTCTAAAGTATTGTCTACATAAGACCAATCATCATCATCATGACCGTTTCTTGCAGCATCAATTAATAGATTAACACACTCTTTTGCCACAGATTCATTTTTCTTATTAAACTGAACTAGATGTTCAGATAAAAGATTATCAAACACAGCTTCATGATCTTTATGCCTATATGCTTTCCACCATTGAACCATATATATTACAGAATCAGATTCTAACCCTACTTTTCTTCTTGATTGTTCCATCAATGAACCAGCCAATTCATATTTATCATCTTCTTTTTTAGAATCCAAACCCTGAAAAGCTTCAGCCTCATCAGCCAACCAATATGACGCCTTTAATAATTTAGCAGAATCAATAAGCACACTTTCATCTATATAATTATCACCTGTCAATATAGAATATAAATTACAAGCACCTTTCACACACATACTTTCATTTAACTCATCATGTCCCTGCCAAATCATCCTTAAACTTTCTGCAGCTTCTTTTGCATTAGAATAGACCATAATATTTAAATGAACACAAAAACATTTAAATCAACTCAACAGTAACAGATCTATAATTGATAACACCCATATCCAAAAGATACCCATAGGCTTTATCTGCGTCTTTTCCAATAAAATTACCTTTTATTGTTGAATCCCTATTAGATATAAGATTACCCACACATTCATCACACAGCACCGCTTTGATAGGTATGCCAGCCTTCAATTCAATCAAATGATCAATCACTCGCCTGATATTGACATTATTGATCTTATCGTTATCATATATCATTTCAAAAGGTTTCAAGAAACTATTAAGACTTTTCTTGACACTAAAATCATAACTGATGACCAGATCATAAAAATCACAATTTCCATCATGTTCATATATGAGCTGTTTTCCACCTTTTACAAGATCATTATTAAACTTTAAACCTCTGAATGTCGCAGAATTTTTACATGATAAATTAGATTGACAATACAGTTTATCGAAAT
>DAOVHT010000056.1 GCA_030671745.1 Candidatus Nanohaloarchaea archaeon | reverse complement strand
GTTCCCATCATTGTCATTGTCAATGAAGTTATCCTGTGACATCTTTTGTCCGTTGCCTTGTCCAACTCCTTTACCATGGCCATTTCCATCTCGTGGACCTATGCCATCATTTAGTCCAAGTTCTGCTCTTAATTCGGATGCAAGTTCCATATCACCATTTTTTGCAGCCTCATGTGCCTGAGCAAACAATTCAAAATTGCTTTCAGTCACAACTTCTGCAACTCGTGGAGTCCTTCCGTCTGCAGTCATAAGCTGATACCATGCATCATAATCTGATGTATCGAATGCATCTTCCATGGCTTCATGCCTATCCTCACTATAGTTTGGACCTTGTACTGAATAGTCTCCTCTGTAAGCGCTCACAACACCTGTTGAAACGATCAGTCCAACAACCATAAGCGCAAACAATCCAATTTTTGCTACTTTATTCATTTTTATTACCTCCCTTTTTTATGCTAGGTCAACTTTTGTTTTGACCGATACACATCCTATGGTTGAAACTATACATAATGCTTCCTGAAACTATCGATATATAGTTGAAACTAAGTTTCACTATAGTGAAACTATTGAAAAAACACGCATTATCTTTATATATTTAGCAATACTTACATACTCTATGGTCCGGACTGATAACCGAAAATTAATCATGGGTATTGGGATAATTATCTCATTTGCATTATTGATGATGTCAATCAGCATCTATTTCAATTTCCAGCACGATCTACGGGAACAATCAAGATTGGATCCTGATCAGATAGATGATATGACAACTGACGAGATCAAGCGATATATGATAGACCAAAGAGCGGAACAACCAGTATTCCACAGTTATTATCTATTGCCTTTTATGGGTTTCATCGGTCTTTTAGTAGGGACGTTAGTATATTATATAATGTCTGATAAAGTTGTACAGCAAGAGCATACATTAAAGAATAATTCAAAAATAATCCTAAACTTTCTGACAGGTTCAGAAAAAAAAGTGATAGAGACACTTCTTGAGAACGATGGAAAAGTCCAGCAATATGAATTGTCACACCTGCCGAACCTGAACAAGGTAAAGACCCACAGGATCCTGTTGAATCTCGAACAGAAGAAAATCATCCATAAAGAGCGACTGGGGAAGATAAACAAGATTGTCCTTGATAAGGAATTGTACGAAGTGTTGAAAGATTGATTTTTTGATGTTTATCTTTATACTATTCTTATACATTTCATAAACTTATTTAAATCCTGTGAACACAAATCAATCCATGCAACCTTTCAACAAAACCGACATAAAGACCATCATCTTTGATCTCGACGGGACATTGGTCGATTCGATGGCGATATACATAGGATCGATAAAGCACATATTATCATTATATGGTGTATCGATAGATCCAACCTCGAAAGAGATCATGCGCTTTGCCGGCAGACCCGCCGAGATGATCTACACGCATTTCCTGAAAAAAGAAGGAGTCTATGACCCTTCCCAAAAAGAGTACCTGAAAGACGAATTCAACAAAAAATTTACAGAACTTCTGAAATATCAAAAAGACTGTTTCCCAAAAGATTCAACAACCTGCATTGCCGAACTGAAGAAAAAAGGATACAACCTAGCAATCGGCACCGGTGCGTCCCGTACTGGAACAGATCAGATTATTCCTAAAGAGACACAAGACCTTTTTAATGCGATAATAACAGTTGACGATGTCTCAAACTCAAAACCCGATTCAGAGACATTTATGAAAGCCTTAGATTTTATTGGTTCGGATCCGAAAGAATGCACAGTTGTTGGTGATGGCATAAATGACTTCCTTGCCGCAAGAGATGCAGGCATGAGTTTCATACTGATAAGAAACAGCCACAATGAAGATTTAGATATCGACAGTGAGTGTGATTACGTAGTTGATGACCTATCCGAACTCCTGCATATATTCTGATTATTCCATACTTATCTTTGACAAAGAAATAAAAAGATATGCCCTCAATCTTCTTCAACAATAGGATGATTTACCATGGTTGCCAACGATTACGAAAAGATGCTTGATAGTGCATATGAACAGCTCCCCGAGATTTCAGATAAGGCTGAAAGATTTGAGATGCCTGTACTGAAGACAATAGTAATCGGTAGCCGTA
Source organism: Candidatus Nanohaloarchaea archaeon (assembly GCA_030671745.1). Classification (GTDB taxonomy): domain Archaea; phylum EX4484-52; class EX4484-52; order EX4484-52; family GLR71; genus GLR71. The sequence goes on along the minus strand of DAOVHT010000056.1, from coordinate 4,718 downwards.
CTGAAATCGTAAATTTTACAGCTTCATCAAAACATATACGTCGTGACGAGAAAGAACTTCTTAAATACATGTCAAAAGAACTTGCAACTTTTGGTGAATTATCAGGTGCAAAAGCCGAATTTGTCGGAAAGTTCGGTTCAATCGCGATAAATGACAAGTTCAAGAAATATGTAAACCGTTTCGTGCTATGTAACGAATGTGGAAAACCGGACACTCATGTAGTGAAAGTTGCAAGACAGGAATTCCTGAAATGTGAAGCATGCGGTGCAAAAAGACCGATTGCAAAAACATAGATTCAATCAAGAATTCATATTTTCTCATACCTGGGGAGTTTTTGCAGATGTTTATTCTGAAAACACACAATACTGATACTGGAAATATAGTCGCAGTATCTGATTCAAACCTATTGGGCAAACGTTTCGAAGAGAATGACACAGTCCTTGACATATCAGATGATTTCTATGATGGAAAAAAAGCCGATATTGATACAATAATTTCTGCAATATCCACATGTACCTCGGCAATAATAATCGGTGACAATATAATTTCAGAACTAAAAAAGAACAATGTCTTAACTCCCGAACACATACTATTTGTATCAAAAACGCCATATGCAATGATTTTCAAAGTTTAATTATTTCTACAGTTAAAAAGTAATTCAAAAAATAATCTATTTAAAAAGAAATATTACAAGTTATACCTATGATGAGAAAATTCTGTCCAAACTGCGGTTCTGAGACTGAAACCCTGATAGGCAAAGTGTGCCCTGATTGCGCAGGCAAAGAGACTGTGAAATCAACTTCAGAAATACCGGCATCAATAAAGATAATGCTCTGCGAATGCAGATGTGTCCTGATAAAAAATGTATGGACAAAATACCCAACCTTAAAAGATGTCGTAAAATCAGCTATACTCAGGTCATCAAAATTATCAAAAAAACAGAAAGTAGATATAGAACTACCTTCCGGGTACCCTTTAGAGCGCAAGATAACAATACCTGTAAAGGTAACCGTGTACAATCATGATAAGAAAGAATCTGAAAAAGAAGTAAATGTGATAATCATACCTCAATGCTGTCCCGTATGTTCAAGAAAATCTGGAGGTTATTACGAATCAACAGTCCAGCTTCGTGGCAACAACAAGACTGTCCTTGAGATAGAGACCTATATAGGGAAACGAATCGCAGAGACAGAAAAAGATAATTCGGACATCTTCATAACCCGCACAGAAAAAAAATCTGGACGGATAGACATCTACCTGAGTTCAACCAAATTTGCGAGAAAACTATCAAAGGAGATAATATCAAAATTTGACATAATTGACCATAAGGATAGTTTTTCACATTACGGCATCAAAGACGGAAAAGAATTAAAAAGGACAACATATTTATTAAGGTGTAACTAAAAAGAATTATGTGGAGATGATATTATAACAACAAACTTCAAAAAGAAAAAACCCGTCAGAAAAGGAAAAAAACCAGCTTTCGACCCGACTCAGCCTATAAGACTTAGATTGCCAAGGAATGGTGAACTCTTAGGCGTGGTTGACCAGAGACTTGGTTTCGGAAAGACAAGGGTCATATGTTCAGATAAAAAAATAAGAGTATGCCGAGTTCCAGGAAAACTGAGACGATCAGTTTCAGCTTACGAAGGCACTTTCTGTATCGTCAAACCTTGGGAAGTCCAAAGTGACGAGAAAGGCGACGTAATCTATACTTACACAAGACACCAGGCTGCATTGATGCAGACTAAAGGTTATCTTAAAGAACTGGAATCTTGATTTCTATATTTTTATCATTTTTTATCTACATCTTTTTTAAATAGCTTCAGCACCATAATCTATACATGGCAAAGCAGAAGATTAATAAGGATAGAAAGATTTTTGAAGATGTATTTGATGCTCTCACAGTCCGGACTCTCGAAAAATTAAAGTCAAAAAAACATTTTGCAGCCATATCAGGCATAATCAAATCTGGAAAGGAAGGTCAGGTATTCAACGCAGTCGCAGAAGATGACACACCGCTGGCCATAAAGATCTACATGATTGAGACCTCAAGTTTCCAGAAGATGCAGGATTACATAAAAGGTGACAGAAGATTCTTCAGCATCGGGAACAACAAGAAAAAGCTTGTGTATGCCTGGTGCGCAAAAGAATACCGCAACCTGAAGAAAGCACATGAATGCGGTGTCTCAAGCCCGAACCCGATAGCATTCTTAGGAAATGTCCTTGTGATGGAAATGGTCTCAGACAATGACCAACCCGCAAAGCATCTTGCAAAGACAAAACTAGACAATCCAAAACAGATGTACGACATGGTTCTGTCTGAGATGAAAAAGTTTTATTTTGATGCCGGCCTTGTCCATGCCGACCTGAGCGAGTTCAACATAATCATAAGGGATGGAAGACCAGTAATAATAGATGTGGGTCAGTCAGTATTGTTGAATCATCCCATGGCAAAAAAGTTCCATAGACGTGATGTCGAAAACATAGTACGGTTCTTCAACAAGTTTGACCTGAACCTTGATTCTGAAGAAGTATTGAAAGAATTTGAGAAATAAATTTAATAATTACTTTACCCTGTCCTTCAACCGTCCCATAAACGCATCAAAATCGTTCTTGGCAACGACAGCGCCTGCCGCCTTCTTATGCCCACCACCAGTACCTTCAAGCCCCTCTAAACACCCGTGCACAATACCATTAAGGTCAAAGTCACCGGACTGGTTCCTAAGTGACATAGAATATGTATTGGTCTTCTCTTCAATGACTGCAACTGCCTCATTATAATGTTCTTTTTTAGCAGACACGATTGTAGAGACCTTAGATTTGATTGGATATTCAGAACTCATCATGTGATATCTGAGAGACCCAGACACCAAACTTTCTTTCTCGAATTTCCGGACCGCATCTCTTATCTCTTTTTCGATAACCTGATACTTCTCAAACATCATGCGCACATTCTTGTTCTCAAGCCCCAAGAAATTCCGCGGTGAATTGACTTCAAGAAGCACTTTAGTCACAAGCTCAGAGCCTCTATAAGAATCCCAAGATGGTGCCGCGCTCAATATCTTACCGACAAGCCCGAAAGTTGTATCGAACAGTTTAGAATTATCCATATCCTTTTTCTCAAAAAGCTCCGGATACTGTTTCATGCATGCCTCAATTATATCTTTCCTGTCTGAGGCACCGAAATCTTCAATTGTGCCGATGCCTGCAATCCACAGGTTATCCTTAAAGTCAAAGACCTGATTGCAGATGTCATAGATGAATGCCGCGCAAGGCATAGTCTTCCCAGACAGTTGCGGATTGATATATATGGTACCTGGTGGAAATTTGTAATCTGAGACAACATGATGGTCGATCATAAGGCACCTGATACTTTCTTGCGCCAGTCTTTGCGCAGCCTTGTCGATGTCACCCGCAAAGTCGCAGGTAATGACCACCTCAGGCCGTTTAGCGATTATATCTTTCATAAGTCCCTCAGATATGCTGGGGCTCCCCCGCGTACTGAAATAAGATACATTGACACGGCTTTCAATCTTCCTGAGCAAACGTATGATGAGTGCAGCAGAACATGATCCGTCCGAGTCATCATGTGAAACCACAATGACTTTCTTACCTTTAATCTCTTTAAGGAATGTAATTGCCTTTAAAATATCATTGTCTTGCATACCACTTTTTCATCCCGCAACTTTTTAAGCATTAGCAACAAACCACGCAAACACATTTAAAACCTTTTGCCATAAATTCAGATGTATAAGATATTTCAATCCCGTTGATGATGCAGATGATACAAGAGATGATAAAGATTCCAGAGGCAAGGATCGGTCTAGTCATAGGCGAAGGCGGGAAAGTAAAGAAAGAGCTTCAGAAATCTTTCGGCGCAAAATTAACAATCAATAAAGACGGTACAATCGAGATCTCAAGCGAGGAAGGATTGAATGTCTACAAGTTAAAGAAGGCAGTTGAAGGCATAGCCCGTGGACTTTCACTCGACATAGTCTTAAGCCTGTGCGATGATTCCTATAATCTTGAAGTCATAAATCTGACTGATGTCATAGGCAAGAACAAGAATGCAATAAACCGGTACAAATCAAGGTTGATAGGCACAGGTGGCAGGATAAAAAAGATAATTGAAAAAAAGACAGACACAGACATCGCACTCCACGGTCACAAGATAGCAATCTTGGGCAAGTATGAGGATGTGGAAAATGCCAAGTCCGCAATTGAACTCATACTGCAGGGAAACGATTTCAAGACAGTTTTCACAGTCCTTGACAATAAATTAATAGATAGGTAATCTTAATATGACTACAATCGCAGAAAAAAACGCAAAGGATCACAAGTCAATATCAGTTGCAGAATTTTTTGAGAGGAATAAACATTTATTAGGTTTTGAGAATGACCAGAAATCACTTCTGACTTGTGTAAGGGAAGCGGTGGACAATGCACTTGATGCCTGCGAGGATGCGCGTATACTCCCATCAATATACCTTGAACTAAAACAACTGGATTCGAGTCATTTCAAACTGATAATTGAAGACAATGGTCCTGGAATTGTAAAACAAAACATACCAAACATATTTGCAAAACTTCTTTACGGTTCAAAATTCAACCTGAAACAGTCCCGTGGTCAGCAAGGTATAGGTATCTCAGCATCAGTCCTTTATTCTCAGCTGACGACTGGAAAACCGACAAAGATTTATTCTAAAATAGGGGAT
>DAOVHT010000117.1 GCA_030671745.1 Candidatus Nanohaloarchaea archaeon | reverse complement strand
GATGAAACCTGAACTTCGGGTTGCATTTGCTTTGATTGATAATGAGCTTGTGTGCGCGCCGGTCGTTACAGTATCTTTAAAGACTAAGAAATATGTGTCTATTGCGCCGGGATACAAGAAATCAAAAGAGTTGGCCAAAGATATAAGGACAAAACTTTTTTCTGTCAGTTCAAAGGCTGAGCAGGAAATTCTGAGGGAGATATCTGTCGATGATATACAGAAACATGTACCTGCCGGAACTGGCGAAATACTGAAATAGTCGGTGTAATGGGTATTCGGTGGGGATTTAAAGTTTAGATTCTATAGTAGTAGTATGTCTTTGGAAATGAAATATCATCTTTCAAAAGATGATATTGTGATAAAAAAGGAAAAAGAAGGTAGTTATCATTTTTTATTTCCAATATTGCCCGAATTTTTACCTTCTGAAGTTGCACTTTATGAAGCTTTAGATAGGACTGTTTATATTTCAGATAATGATTTTTTTGTAGGTCTTAATTTGGATGATAATTTAGAGTTTTTTGATAATGGTTTTCTTAAGAATCTGTATGTAGGGGATGATTGTGGAGTTGAATTTTCATCATATAATCTTAATTCTTGTCTTTATACTGAAAGAAATTTTAATATGGATTATGAAAAATTTAATCTGTTTTTTAGGGACACAAAAGAAATTATGGGAGTAATCATTGGTAAAGGATCAGTTTTTGAAACCAAAAATGTTTCAGATTATAAAACTGCCTGTCTCTTGCGCGATTACCTATGCCAATTACATAATAAGGCAGTTGACCTTATTTTTGAGTCTTATCTTTCTCAAGACGTTCTTTGACTGCGGCGCTCAATAATGGCAACGCTATTGTTGCATCACAGGTCACATTTACATATTTCGCTTTCTTGTCAAGTTTTCCCCAGGATATCCCTTCTCGCAGTTCTGCGCCCGATGAACCGCCTGATTCGGGTGTGTCTGTCGTTATCTGGATTGCGTATGATGCGGCAGTCGGTGCGAATTGCAGTGCCTGCTGGATATAATTTTTAGGTACGCCACCGCCTATGTACAGGACACCGTTTGTTTCAGAGGTCCAGGTTATGTCTATCATGTCTTTAAGGTCATCAAATGCTGACACATCAATCTTGTGTTCCTGCATGTAACCCCATACCTGAAGACCTATGCCTGAATCGCTGAGTGCCGGGCAGAAGATAGGTATCTTCTTGTCTGCGCAAACCTTTAGTATCGAGTTCTCGTAAGGTACTTCTTTGCCTAGGTGCCATAAAAATTCTTTTATGTTCATCTTCTCTTTTGGCATCTTGGCGAATGTTTTCTTGCAGAATTTCTCAAGACCTTCATAGACCTCGTCAGGCATGAATGCGTCGTATATCCGGTCTACACGTCTCTTGTTGAGTTCTTCGTCGCTTATCATGTGCGTGCCTTGGTAATGATGGTAGCCTAAAGCTTCTACAAGGTCATGTGTCAGGTTTGCGCCTGTGGACACTATTACATCAACCCAACCCGATTTTAGCATATCAATGATTATTTGTTTTTGACCACCGGGTACCATAGCTCCTGCAAAACCTAAGAATACAGTGCATTTCTTGTCTTTGATCATGTGTTCCATGATGTTTGCTGCTTTGGCTATCGTGCCTGCGCCCATGACGCCTGACTTGTCCATCTGGTCTACAAGCTGGTTGCAGGTCATGTTCTTTTCAGTCTTTATCTGATGAACTTTCTCAAGGTCTTTGTGCATATTCTTGTGCATATATATCACCTGAAACAATAATCTATAAGTAATATAGATGTTAAAAATATTATAAAGGTAATATGTCATGTCAATCTTAGGAAATATCGGCAAAAGGTATCGCGTCCAGAAGAAACTCATTGATGAAGGTAAATCCAGGAATCCTGAATATGTCCTTAAGAATATTGAGGCTGTGCTTGATTCGGCAAGGTCTTTCAGGAATCTGAACCGGCCACAGGCGATAAAGCTTTCAGATAAGGCTATAGCTGATTGTGAGGCTGCACTTGTGCGGTATAGACAGAAAGACAATATTGATATGATTTTTGAGATAAATGCTCTTAAAAGCGAGATACGGGCGTTCTTGACTAATTTTTCAGTCGAGGAGATTGATCGCGCACTGCACAAGTCTGAGGGAGATGATTACCTTGATGAGGCGCGGCATAAGTTCATACTGGCCAAAAAGATGAAGAATATCAAACGTGTGGAGTCAATTTCCAATGCGCTTTCTGCTATTGCAAGGTATGATGATGCGCTTATCTTTTTCAAGCAGGAGAGCATTCCGCGCAAAGACATCGCAGAGGCTGAAAAGCGTGAGGTTCTCGAGTTCTTGCAATTGTTTACTGAAGATGAGATTCTTGAGGCAAAGAAGATTGTGCTGAAAGATAAGAGTTCTGAGTATTTGTAGAGTTATTTTTATTTCTAACATCACTAATTTTATATATGCAACTTGATGAAATATCTTCCAAATATCCTGTACTTGAACCAGTCATCAAGATAATAAAAGAGAAGGAAGGCATAACTTCTCTTTTTCCACCGCAGGCTGATGCGGTTCGCGCAGGGTATCTTGACGGCAAGAACATGCTTCTGGCAATACCTACAAGTGCGGGAAAGACATTGGTTTCTGAGCTTGCGGCGTTAAAAGTTGTTCTTGAGACGCGCAAGAAAGTTTTGTATCTTGTGCCGCTTAAAGCGCTCGCTATGGAAAAATATAATGATTTCAAGGAAAAGTATGAGTCAATCGGGGTCAAGACTGCGGTCAGTATCGGTAATTTTGACGGTCGCGATCAATGGCTCTCTGATTTTGATATAATCGTCACGTCTGTCGAGAAGGCGGACAGTCTGCTCCGGCACAAGGCGGAATGGTTTTCAGACATTGGGCTTGTGATTGCTGATGAGGTGCATCTCTTGGATGACCCGTCACGTGGTCCGACATTGGAGATTGTGCTCACACGGATCAATGAGATTGCGTCTGCGCAGGTCATAGCGCTCTCTGCTACTATTAACAATCGTCGCGAGCTTGCAGACTGGCTCAATGCAGTCCTTGTCGAGTCGGATTTCAGGCCGACCGTGCTTCATGAGGGGTATGCGGTCGATGGGATGGTGCGGTTTTCTGGGGGTACAAGACCTTCATTTTCTTTGCCTAAAGTCTCGGATACACTTGATGCGGTCGTCTCTAAAGTTGCAGTGGACAATAAGCAAGGAATCATTTTTGTGTCATCTAAAAAGAGTGCGGAAAAGGTTTCTGAAGATATTGCTAAGATTACCAGTAAAGTCTTGTCTGCGACTGAAAAGATTAAGCTTATGAAACTTTCAGAGTCAATATTGAGTTGCGGGTCAAGTCAGACAACACAATGCAGGCGGCTTGCGCGTGTGGTGAAAGGCGGTTCAGCATTTCATCATAGCGGTCTTATCCATGGGCAGAAAGCGTTGGTTGAGGATGCGTTCCGGTCAGGCATATTGAAATTTGTGTCTGCGACGACCACTTTGGCCTATGGTATGAATCTTCCTTGTGATTATGTAATCATGCGCGATGTCAAGAGATTCTATGGGTCTCGCGGTTATGATTACATTCCTGTGTTGGAATATAAGCAGTGTGTGGGTCGTGCCGGTCGTGCCAAGTATTCAAAAGAGGGCAGTTCGGTCATTATCACAAAAAGTTCTGATGATGCTCTTGAATTTGAGAAGATAT
>DAOVHT010000042.1 GCA_030671745.1 Candidatus Nanohaloarchaea archaeon | reverse complement strand
TGATGTTGACTTCATACGCTGAATATATTTTGTTTCAATTGCGTATAAAGTCGGTTTATTTCTGTTTCATTTAAGGTCTCCTGTTATCGGTTTAAAAGCCCTGAGAGAGATTTGAACTCCCGGCCTGCTGATTACAAGTCAGCCGCTCAACCAGGCTGAGCTATCAGAGCAAATTAAAAAATGCTAATACTAATAAATAATATTATACAATATTACATAAGATTAGAAGCACTAACTTTATTTGTGACATAAAGTTTTTTAAAGCTTTTTGATTGTTTGCTACTTTTGCAGTATTTAATTCTTTATTACTGCTTCTTCAGTTTTACAATCGCTACTTTCTTGCCGCATCCTTCACATACTGGACGATAAGGCTTCTTTGCAAATGCTTCTTCGCGCTCTTGCATGTGTCCGCAGTACGGGCATTTCATCCTAAGATAGAACTTTTCTTTGCCTTTCTCACGGAACATGAGAATCTTGCCTGTCTTTTCGCCTTCTTTGTTGGATAATGCACGGTTTGTGAAGTAATTAGTATTATCAATGTCAGGATATTTCATTGCCATAGTATGAATATGTGCGTAAAAGGTTTATATTGTTTTTGATTGTTTGGTGTATAACTTAACCCAAAATAAATGTCATTAATATATATTTTTGTGGAGAATTAGAGATATGATAAATCTTGAGACACTTGCAGGATTTCTTGTTCGCGCAAAAGTGCAGACTTATGCAGGTGATGGAGCTGAAGTAACCCCGCAAAGACCTGGGTTCTATGAGCTTGAGTATAAAGAAGGTGATTTAGAATACAGAGACAGCTATACAGGTTTCTTTCGCGCCCCTGGTCAGGAGATTGTCCGTCTGAAAGGCATTCCTATATGGGCTATGTCTTACAATGGAGGTATGGCAGATAAATATCTTAAAGACCTTGCGTTTTCTAGTGAAACTTTTGCAGTACTTAAAAAAGCATTAAAACTTGTCAATAAAGAAAGACCATTCAGAGGTCCTGAATCGTTTGTAGATGGGGATTTTGAGTATATTGATGAAACCGAGGGGGATATAAGTCTCTTCAATGGTTCTGAAAAGATATTGTATAAAGGCGAAGAAGTCTTCAGACAACATTACTTTGGTGGAATCATTCTCAATAAATGAGTAAAACAATTAGTTTTTACAGATCTTTTTACAAAACCTAAAGTTACCACCTTAGGGGGTAACCAATCATTATGTACCCAGTAATGTCAATATTGTGTTATGCACGCTAAAAATGATCTGCTTGAACTGATATCTTTCGGTGAAAGCCTAAGTCTTGAATTTAAGGAAAGTCTAAGCAAAGAGCTCAGGAAAGAGATCAAACATTCAATATGTGCTTTTGCAAACACTTTAGGTGGTAAAATACTTGTGGGAGTTACTGATACAGGTGAAGTTGTAGGTGTTAAGTACAATAATTCCATTTTGGCGCAAGTCCAACATTTTGCCCGTGAGATCAATCCTAACCTGAAGATACACGTCAGCGTATGTGAAGACTTAGCAATCATCGTAATTGAAGTATTCAAAAGTGATGAGCTTCATAATATCAATGGGATGTTTTTCATACGAGAAGGAAACATTACACAAAAATTAATATCACCTGATGAGATACGAAGCCTGTTTGAACTGAAAAACAAGCTTAGTTTTGATGATAAAGTAAATACTGAATTTGATCTGATGACTGATTTTAATAATGAAGCATTTAATAAATTTCTAAAACGTACAAATATACTTTCTGATATCGATCAACCACTTCTTCTGAAAAATTTAGGATTATTGAAACATAAACAAATAACAAACGCAGGTGTCTTATTTTTTTGTAAAAATGTCAGTCGTTTTCTAAGTCGAGCAGATATTGTCTGTGTATTATGGAAGGGTAAAAGTCGTGTAGATATCATTGATAGTCAAGAATTCAATAATGATTTTGTTTCTAATTACGAAAATTCGTTTAAATATCTTGTATCAAAGTTAAATACGAACATGCTACCAAAACCTATGGGTCGTGATGATATTTTAGAATTGCCTGAGGATGCATTAAGAGAAGCAATTCTAAATGCTATGATTCACAGGGATTATTTTTCAAAAGGTCGGATACAGATTGATATATATCTTGATCGGGTTGAGATTTCAAACCCCGGAGGATTATTATTTGATAAAAATGAATTGGGTCTTAGGAGTTTGGCACGAAACAACCTGCTTGTAGATATGGCATTCCGATTAAATCTTGTTGAAAAATTAGGATCAGGTATTAATAAGATTAAAGATCTGTGTGATAAATTAGAGTTACCGGTTGAGTTTAAGATCAGTTCTGATTGGTTTACTGTAATATTTTATCGTAGGTTACAGAATGGTGGATTCAGTGTAAATGTCCCTGTAAATGTCCCTGTAAATGTCCCTGTAAATGTCCCTGTAAAACGGTTAAAGATTATTATTGAATCAATAAAAACAAATAAATATATAACGATTTTTGAGTTATCAGAAAAATTAAATGTTAATGAAAAGACAATAAAACGAGATATTTTAAAATTAAAAGAAGATGGAAGAATAAAACGAATAGGTTCTGATAAAGGTGGTCATTGGGAAGTTGTAAAGTAAATAATATAATGCACAAATTTTTGATATGAAAACAAAGCCCTGAGAGAGATTTGAACTGTTGGTATGTTGATTATCAGAATTTGAAATTAATAAAAAAATAAAAAAAGAGTCAAGATATCTATACGATATCTACGACCTTGATCTTGAAATTTAGTGTCTTTCCTGCAAGTGGATGGTTTATGTCGATTGTAACTTCTGTGTCTTCAACTTCTGTAACTCTTGCTGGGATCTGCTGACCATCAGGTAAGCTCATACCAAGTGTCATACCTACTTTAACTTCTGCCTCTTTAGGTAGCTGATCTTTTGGAACTTTCTGCACTAATTGTGCGTTAACATCACCGTAAGCGTCTGCAGGAGCAAGTTTGATGTCTTTCTCGTCGCCTTTTTCCATGCCCTTAACAGCATCGTCAAAACCTTTGATTATCTGACCGCTACCAACCTCAAACTCTAATGGTTCGTTGTGCGTTTTTGAACTGTCAAAGACTGATCCGTCTTCAAGAGTGCCTGTGTACTCTACTTTTATCTTGTCGCCATCTTTTACTGCCATATGTATCAAATCCGATTTAAATCAAAGAAATATCTGTTTATTTTATTGATCTATGTTAAAGATTAATAGTTATACTTTTTAAGTGTTTTGCCTTTAGAGATTGGGAATATAACTAAGACTATGGTATGTATAGAGATAAATAAACTAAGTTATCTGAAAAATAAGTGATGATAAAAAGAGTAAAAAATAAAAAAAGTCAATAATTAATGTTTAATTATTATTTGTTTATAGTAATTTTACACCTTGTGCCTGCTTACCACGTTCTGTCTCTGCTGGCTCAAAAGTTACTTTATCATTTTCGTTAAGGTTTGTACCTTCGTCCAATGCACTGTGATGTACGAAATAATCTTCGCCATCTTCGCCTTCGATAAAGCCAAATCCTTTATCAGCGTTAAACCATTTTACTGTTCCTTCCATTTTCAATCTACTCCAGAATACTGCGAAATTATGATTGTCCTAAAATATTAAAGAAGTCTCATGTTTTCAAGTATTCTGCTTTAACTTTATGTTATTTCTTTTTAAAGGTTTGGGTGGTTTTGGGGTTTTTTGGGTGAAATGTCTGGAAAATTAATATTAAATAGCTCTTTAATTGTGTGATCTAGGTGTGAATTTCTGAATTTCATCGATAAGGACGTCTTCATAAGACATATTTTCTTCTTCCAGAAGACCTTTTATGTGATTTACTATCTCATCTACTTTGTCTTTGTATTTCGCATCCTGATGTCCTAAACCTTGATTCATTATATAAATCTCTAACGCATTATCGGTATTTTTATTATAAACAAAATTAATATTTCCATCAGGGATTACAGTATCAATGGTTTTAGTGTCTAGTTGATAGTGGCCTCCACATTCATCTAGATTGCCTTGATGTTCTAAATAGAACTGACAAATAGTCTTATATGTTAACCCATCATCAAAATCGTAATTGGTATACAGATATTGTTTACATCCCATCAATAATTTAGGTATAAGTGTTTTTAGTTTTTCAATATCTGTTTCTTCAGTTCTTAAAAGACCATACATAGTATATAGTTAATATGATGATTATTAAAAAATAGTATGTCATATATCCAGTAATTACTAGTTTTTATGAGAATTTGTTTTTAATTTAAAATAAAAAAATGCCGAAGGTGGGATTTCCAGCGATGGTAAATATTACATCCATTGCATTCGGACCCACGACCTCTAGATTTCTCAGCGCTTTCAAATATCATCCCATCTTGCGATGGTCATTACTCATACACATATGAGTCTAGCGCTCTAAACCAGGCTGAGCCACTTCGGCACGACCTTAAAAAAGGTCGATCATTTAAGCCACCGTTCGCTTGCGCTCAGGTGACTAGTTATCGAACCTAACTTAACTTATGCTCAGCATGAAAAATTATACATAAAGTTTTATAAAAAGAAGGGGTGTGTGGTGATCATAATACTTTGACCTCAACCTCTGGCGCTTTATCTTTTACAAGGCGTTTGAATGCGTCGATGTCCGCTGCTGTGCCCTTGATTGCTCCGTAATGCATAGGTATCACGACTTTGGGCATGATGTCTCTTGTGGCATCAGATGCTTCACCAATATCCATCGTATAGGTTCCGCCGACCGGAAGGAATGCGATGTCAATGTCTTTTTCTTTCAGGTCGCGCATCTCAGGAATCCTGTCGGTATCACCGGCGTGGTATATCTTTACGCCGTCAATATCTATTATGTATCCGACTCCTGTGCCTTTCGGATGGAACTGTTTGCCGATGTTGTAGGCTTCAACTGCTGTGATTTTGATGTTGTCTAAATCGATTGTTTTTCCGACTGAAATCTCTGTCATTTCAGTTTTGATTGTCTGTGCGCATCCTTCTGGCGCTATGATTTGGGTATTGTCATCTGATATCTGGGTAATCTTGTCAAGTGCGCAGTGATCAAAATGTTCATGGGTCACAAGGATCAGGTCTGCTTTGGGGCTGTTGTCGGGGAGGATATATGGGTCGATGTAGATTGTCTTTGTGCATGAGACGATTCTGGTTGAGGCATGACCTAAAAGATGCACTTTGATATTACCAACAGTATATGTTTTCATGAGAATTAGTTGTTTTGTACTTTTTTATTTTTATGCTTGTTTGAGAACGTATCATTTTTATTAACGGAATTATGCAAATCCTGTAGTTTTTTCAATGTTACTTTAAGAGTCTTGTGCATATCTTTTGAATCTTTATCTACTGATGAAAATATATTAGATTTTTGTTGCGTGCGGATTGCATTATGATTATTTATGTTTCCAGGTGCAATAGCGGCAGTATTCGTTTTTTCAGCCGGATGCTTGTAACTGAAGAATGCGCCACCAGATAAACTATCTCCTGAAATATCACTCGATAAAGAATGACCTGTCTTGTGAGTCATAAAGTGTGTTTTCTTTATGTAAAATAATGATATTGCAACCGCAGACAATGCCACCAATATGACTGCAAAAGATGTTATGTTCTGTTTTCTCTCTGTTGCATCCAATATCGTTTCTTTTTCTTCAAGCATGATGTTTGCACGTTCAGTAAGAGATGTAACTTCATCATAATCACCCTGATTGAATGCCTGCCTTGCAAGCTCTAACATACTGATTGCAATGTCAATGCCTTCAACATCCATGTCTTGAAGTTCTTCCAGTCTTGTGTTGACCTCATTTAAGCGTTCAAGTGCGACAAACATTTTCTGTTTTGTAGTGTTGTCAAGGTCTGTCAGATTTTGTGAGTCAATAACTATAGCTATTTCATCAATCATATCCTCTATCAGGTCATCAATATCTGTCTCGTTTATTTCTAAGTCATCATCATAGTCAGTATCATCTGTAGGTACGATGAAACTACCACCTGAACCACCTTGTGAATCACCGTCTTCGTCATCATCAGGACATGCAGAACAAGGACCTCCACAGTCTATGCCAGTCTCGCCCTGGTTTTGTATGCTGTCTGAACAGGTCATAGGAGCTGTGTATGTGAAAGAGATTGTGACATCATTCTGTCGGTTTTCGGTGTCATTGCAGACAAATGTTATTGAATGTTCACCATCTGTGATTGAGAGGTCTTCGGCATAGAAATGTGTGTCTGTGTCATTATCCATCGTAATGTTTGCTGCGTTGTCAAGCGAGTAACCGCACCAGGATGTGTCATTCACAAAATTGGTGACAGTTATGTTGAAATCTGTCGGAGTAACATTGTAAGTCTTGTTTGATGGACTTTCAATTGCCATTATCGGTCTGTGTCTTGCGACATAGATTGTGTGTTGTTCTGCACCTGAATAAGAGATAACAAAATCCAATGCACCTTCTATGTCTGTCTGTAAAGTTTCGGTAAGTGTATCATTATCGAAGATTAGATATTGGCTGTCTGCATCCAATCCTGTCAGGTTGTAAGTCATGTTGACTGCAACTGAGGATATATCATCCCAGGCCATATCGGATGCTGACCAGGTTGTTAGGGTTCTGTTAAGTTTTAATGTTCCAGAGGGATTAGTCTTTAGCCAGATGTCGCCGTCTGTCTCGTTGTTGTAGATGAACCAAGTAGTTGAATCAATAAACTCTATTTGGCTACCCCCCTCATTAAAAAATGTATCACCTACAAAAGTATTATTAAGACCATGGATCCGAATAGTACTATATGGATTTGAATATAATGTATTACTTTTAAACATAGTATCATAAACATCGTTAAATCCTAAATTAAGAGACTCATAACCCCAATTATCTGTATGTATATTATTTCCAACAAATAAATTGTAATAAGAATTAGCCCTTATATCTATCCCATTATATCCTGACACAACACTGTTATTCTCGAAAAGAGAATCATTGATATAACTTATTTCAAGTCCATTATCATCAGTTGTGATATTATTATTTTTTATTGTGTGATTTATACCATAATATAAATCAATACCATCATCACCCTCAATAGGTGAATAAACAGTATTATTTAGAATCATAATGTTATCTGAATAGTCAACGCGTATTGCATCATCATAACCATCACTGAAGGAAATTACATTGTTTATTATCTGAGTATTGTTAGAGTAATATACAGTAAGTCCACCATCAGAACTATAAGAAGATATAGCGTTCTGCGAAATCAGATTACCACTTGAGTAATTAAGATAAATCCCATAAGCAAAATCAGTCAGATGACAGTTTTCAATAATGTTATCTTTAGTATTCACACCAGTAAGGAAAATACCATAACTCCCAAATGTATCATCACCATGCATCACATACCCTTTACAATCCAAGGTTGTATTCTGTACACCCCCACCAAAAATAATTGCGGTCACCTCGCCTATTGATAAGTCCGAATTAAGACAGTAATTATAATTGTTCTGGGTGATTGTATAAGGCAGGCTCGTTATGTTTATGTCACAGTTGTCGTAGGTGTATGCGAATGTGTCATTTTTGACAGAAATCTCGTAATCTGTGTTTACAGTCATAGGTAAATCAAAGGTCATATCGCCATCTGAATCAGTCCAAGCATTTGCGGCTTGAGTTGAATTTGTGTAGACTTTGTACAGTGTGTCAGGGAACATGCCTGAGAGGTTGTAGGTTGCAGTGATTGTTACAGAAGAGGATTCATCCCATTGCAGGAGTGTCTGGTTCCAGTTGACTAAAGTTCGTGTGATAACAGTACTGCCGCTCGTAGTTCGGTTAAGCCATATACTTCCACCATCATCATTATAATTGAACCAAATGTTACCAACATCATAATACATAAGCCTTGGTTCTGTAAAATTTGTATTTATTGCTTGAATTATAGCAGTTGAGAATTCCGAAACATAATCATAATTATTGTCATGTATAGTTCCATTGATAATTGTGCTAATTTGGGCATCTGAATAAATACCATTAACATTGTTTGTGAGTGTATTGTTAATAAAATAATTATTTGTTGTCTGAGAAGTTAAATAGATCCCATTATTAAAATTAGTAATCTCACAATTTTTAACGGTGTTATTTTCAGTACCCCCCCCCAGATCAACACCAAAAGCACTTACATCCATACCATCAATTCTATACCCCATACAGTCTAAAGTCGTGTTCTGTATACCTGTTGCGAAAGTTATTGCTGCTTCAGTATTTACCATAAAATCCTGATTGAGACAATAGATTGAATTGTTGTCAGTAATTATGTAGGGCAGGGAATATATTAAATGGTCACAACCTGCAGGGACTATTAATTGTTCAACTGATATCTCTTGGGTCTCTAGGATCTCTGCGCTGGCGAAATAAACATCAAAACTCAAAGCACCCTCGGAATCTGTCTGTATGACATCATTTATTTCTAAATTATTATAAATTATGTAATCTGTATTTGTTTCAAGACCAGTCAAGTTATAAGTCATGGTAACTGCTACTGATGAAGTATCATTCCAAGCCATCTCTGAAGTTGACCAGGTTGTTAGGGTTCGGTTTATTGCTACTGCGACTGAAGGATTAGTCTTGAGCCAGATGTCGCCATCTGTCTCGTTGTTGTATATGAACCAAGATGTAGAATCTCTGAGCGCTATTTGACTACTCCCCTGATTAAAAAATGTATCACCGATAAAAGTATTATTAACGCCATGAATCTCTACAGTGGGAGATATATCAGAATATAGTTTATTATTTTTGAACATATTATGATCAGCATCATTAAATCCCATACTAACAGACTCATATCCACCATTATCAGTATGGATATTATTTCCAATAAATAAATTATAATAAGAAGGATTCCGTATCTCTATCCCATTA
>DAOVHT010000103.1 GCA_030671745.1 Candidatus Nanohaloarchaea archaeon | reverse complement strand
TTGCTAGGTCCGATGTTCATAAACATCATAGCCCAAAATGATATCCTTGAATTCTTCGGACTTTTAGGTGTGATGTTCCTAATGGTCCTTGCAGGTCTTGAAGTAAATCTAAAGGATCTGAAAAGTATAACAGGCGCAGCCATAATGGTAACCATGTTCAGTTCAATATTACCTCTCACCTCAGGAATAATACTTGGACTCCTATTCGGCATGAACATTTTTGAATCGATGATAATTGGTGTCGCAATATCAATAACAGCATCAGCAGTAACTGTAGAGATCCTTGAAGCAACAGGTCACATGAAACGAAAGATTGGTGAGACACTGATAACTGCAGGCGTACTGAACGAGATAGTAAGCCTTTTTATGATAACAGCTATGATAAGTGCACTTAAACATACATCAGTCCTCATATCGCTGGGCGCATACGAACTGCATTTCATGCGCCTTGCAACATTCTTCTTGATATCAATAATATTCGGATATTATATAGTACCCGAGATCATGAAACCTACAAAGAATATGAAAAGCATAGAATCATCATTTGCGATATCAATAATACTTATAATGGCATTTGCAGGCGTTGCGGAATATTTCAATCTCCATGCCCTTATTGGCGCATTCATTGCAGGACTGTCTCTCAATCATTACATGATAAAAAACAAGAAGAAAGAGATATTTGAAGAGGACATAAGATCTTTTTCAGAAGGCTTCATGACACCGATATTTTTTGTCCTTATAGGCGCCAGCATCTCATTGACAGGTTTATTGATAAACCCCCTGTTCACACTGATCCTGATCCTAGTTGCAATTGCAAGCAAATTCCTAGGAAGTTTTATAGGCGCGGTTATCGGAGGGATACATGACAAAAAAGTTTGCGCATCAATAGGTACTGGTATGGTGATACGGGGAAGCGTGACCTTGGTTGTTGCGCACATCATAAAGAACATCGCGCTTGAATCCCCCGAAATACTGCCTCATGCAGACCTAATAATCTCAAGCCTGATCCTTATGGTACTTGTAATCAATGTAATAATCCCTGGAGCATTCAGAAAAACTCTTGAAATGGTTAAGAGATGATTTTTTTCATAATATAACAGATATTATTCTTAAAAAGTAACAATAATCTTATAAATTTCATCATCAATTATATATATAAGTGATATTATGTCTCAGACAACCCTAGATTTAACAATATATGGTGTAGAAGATACATCCCCTCCAAAGAAAGAAGAAATAATAGAACTTATTCTAGGCACATTATCATCCGCACCAGAAATTACGACAACATTAGACCAAAATAATATTGATGTGATAAAATGGAAATTAAATACTATATCACTTAGATACGCAAAACATGAACAAGTAAAAAAATGTTTTAATGACGATTTAATTTATAATGGTATTAAAAATATTAATTTCCGATTTGAAACTTATAATAATGATGGCAGTATCGGTTTTGATTTAAATCCAATATACGGAAGGGAAATAGATTCTGAAGACCTAGAAGAAAATACAGAACTTAAGGATTTTAACATATTAGGAAAGTTAACTTTTGATAAAGGCACTTATGGTTCTCTTGATCCTAGATTTTTTGAATTAGCAGAAGATATCATAAAAAATTATATACTAAAACACGAATATACAAACAACCTAATTGGTTTCCAAGGTTATAAAGAGAATGAAGAGATAATGACTCCTAATGAATTTCTTAATAAAATCGAAAGTCTTAAAGAAGATTACTGTAATAATCCTGATTCTGAAGAATAAAAAGAAATTTAAATCATGCATCACAAAAACATCCCATGATAAGAGACGATGCACTAAAACTGATAAAAGATAACGTCAAAGGACAATTTCTGATAAACCACATGCTTGCAACAGAAGCAATAATGAAAAAAGTTGCAGAAAAGACAGGCGAAGACAAAGATAAATGGGGCTTGTGCGGACTTCTCCATGACATAGATTTTGAAGAGACAAAAGACAACCCAATCAATCATGGTCCAAAATCTGTAGAGATGCTTGAAGACAAAGGCATCGACAAAGACATATTGCACTCAATTCTTGCCCACAACTTTAAACACACAAACATCATGCCAGAATCCAAGATGGACTGGTGCCTTCTTGCAGCTGATGCAATGACAGGCCTAATCATCGCCTGCGCAATGGTCAAAGAGAAGAAGCTTGAGAATGTAACTGACAAGACAATAAAAAAAGCATTCAAAAAGAAAGGTTTTGCCGCAGGATCAAACAGGGACAATATTATGACCTGCGAAAAGATAGGAATCTCATATGACGACTTTGTCCATGAAAGCAGGGAAGCCATGCTAGAGATTTCTGATGTTTTGGGATTGTAAAAAAATCAGAATTTAAAAAGACGTCTCAATAAATCTACTATCTTTTCTACAATACCCCTTGTCTCGCTTAATTCTTTTGTAATATCATAACACTTCTGATTGCTGCAGAAGTTTGAGACACATTCATAATTGTTCTGGCAGCCTGATTGTTCTGCTTTCTGTCCAATCCATTCCTTGTCTGTACTACAGAAACTTGAAACTTCATCAATCAACAATCTTGTCCCGAAAGGCAAACAGACATCATTATAGATACATCCATCACAGTTTGGTTTTGGTCTTACGCCAGATTCAGGTATAGATCCGCAGACATCACTTTTACAATCATTTAAATTACAAGTATTGGTAAAACCACCAATAACATCATTACATGAGCCTGAAACTTTTTTATCACATAAAAACAAAAAATATGTGCCATCAACTCCTATATCAATAACATCCGTTAAAGAAAATAATCCTTCTAAATCAGGTATATAAAACCAATAATATTCACCTTTTGATTTTTGAATATTTTCTTCCATACTGTACAAATAATTGAAAGTGACGCAAACATCATCATTCTCATAATCTGAAACTTCTTTTGCAACCAATACATTCTCATCCAAATCTTTAAAGATAAACTCAGAGTCATCTTTATTTTCATCACCACTATCTGTATCAAAAACACATCCATAGGGAAGATACGTCTTATCGCATCTTACAAGACTCTCATCGACAGAAAATGTTTTAGAACAATCAAAATCGGAATTACATAAATTAGAATATGATTCCCTAAGACCTGCTGAATCCTTTGCAATAGAATATACATACCATGTGCCTTTATAACCAAGATAATTCACATTAGGATTATAAAACCAATAAACTCCAATATCAATAAGATTGATCTTATCTCGAAGTTCTTGTATTCCACCGTCAAAATCAACCACACACACAGCATTAGATTCATATTCCTCTATATTTGTATCATCCATAAGTTCATAATTTCCTGCAACATCAACTTTATGTGGAGGCGTTAGCATAATTTCAGAATCTGCACAAGGCCATGAATTAATCAGATCCGTCTTTACCTCATCTTCATCAGGTTCTATATCATCATCATCATATACACACCTATAAGGCACGCGACCCTTATCGCACTCAGAGCCTGTAGGAATTTCCAGCCCGCAATCATCATCATCATCATCATCATTACACCCTAATATGGATTCACACAACGGATTGTCTGGAAGAGAACTGCATAAAGCTCTTTTAAATGAAAGAGTTTCGCGGCCTCCATTATACAAGTTTCCGTCAATGTACATTGTAGGCGAACCTCCTGCATTGACAGACTGCGATTGTTTTATGCTCTCTGAAAGCAGTGCTGCACCTTTATCACCATCCTTACAATCACTTATTTTTTGCGTATCAATGCCGTTCTCTTCTGCACAGCTTACCCACACAGATTCTGCATCATTATAGTCCTGATTAAGACACAATAAATAATCAAGATATCTATCAGGATAAAGTTCATTGATGCAGACCTGCCTTAAATCTTCGTCAACTTCTGGCTGGCCATGAAGGCTTAAGAACATCGCGTCAGAAGTTTCAGTCGCAATAAAATATATATTATAATCAATACTATCTCCAAATTCCTCAACAATAGGTATCATTGTATTTTCTACCTGTACAGCATAAGGACATTGAGACATCACATAAATGTCAAAAGTTACAGTAGATGATTTTTTTCCGCAATCATCATCAGTCTGGCATT
>DAOVHT010000045.1 GCA_030671745.1 Candidatus Nanohaloarchaea archaeon | reverse complement strand
GCAGCTTTGAGCTTCTTGCACATCTCAGACAGGTTTTCAGAATTGAGCCTTTTCGCATCCTCAAGCATGCAGAGCCAGCTTTTGCCCACGATGTTAGCCACAGACAGATCAATATCCGGATTCTTTTCCTTGATGGCTTTAAGCGTATCGACCACAATCTTGTGCTGCATGTGACGCGGAGTAAGAAACACCACAGTCTTATTGTTCTCAAGCGCATACTTGACCGCGGGCGCAAGCGCAGACACTGTCTTACCGATACCTGTCGGCGCATGGACCACATAATTTTTCTTGGCAGAGAGACAGCTATAGACATCATCCATGAACTGGACCTGCCCGGGCCGTGTGGTGTCAAAAGGAAAGAGAGTCTGCATACCATACCCGTTGTCTCAGAAGTTTTAAATGTGTAATGAATCTTAAAGAAACAAAAAAAAATTACAATCAATTCATAAACATATGAGCAAAGACTTTTGTATCATATAGTATGTGCGCAAGTTTAGCCCTCTCATTAATCTTATGTTCAGTTCCAGTTATAGAACAATATACAGCTACATTAAGATATTTACCCTGTATTTTTATTTTTCTTAAATGATTCGCACAAGTTTCACCACCGATACCAATCATTTTTGGTTTAACACCCCTAACTGCCTGTATAGCATCAATTAGTTTCGTGACCACTTCGCATTTTGACGAAGTTTCAGGAGGTGCTAAAGTATGTACAGGATTTTCAATTATCATCTTTATTTCAGATTGATCTTGATATTTATCTGCAAGGTTTTTTGCATAATCTAAAACATCATCAATATTATATTTTGGAAGTAATCTCATATCAATAAAAGATATATCAACACCGGGAACTGTGTTTGCACTCCCAGATTCAATATGTCTCTGTGTTGGTTGAATAGTACTGTATGATGGCTCAAACAACTTATTTCTAGCCTTATATTTCTCTCTAAACCAATCTACAAATTCAATCTGATATCTTGAAGCAACTTCAGAAGCATTTTTTGAATCATCATAACCATTAGCAGAATGCCCCTGTTTACCTTCAGTTGTGACCTTAATGACTAATCTGGATTTTTCTGCGATTTCAATCACATCACCTGTTTCATTACCATCGTCAGGAACAATGATTAAATCCTCGGGTTTAAATAATCTTATTTTTTCTGCCAGATGCCTTATACCATATTCACTCCCACCAGTCTCCTCATCAGAAACAAAAACCAACCCTATATTTCCATTGGGAACAATACCCTTCGCTTTCAAGGCCTTCAATGCATAAACAGCCCCAACACCAGGCTTGACATCATCATCTACAGAACGTCCTATCACAACTAATTTATCAAATTCAGAAGTTCCGATATATTTATCTAAATCATCAATACTGACTGTTTGAAACCCGAAATCCTCTTCAATTGCTAAAGTTAATTTTCGTGGATTAGAATACCACAATTTAAGATTTCCTGTTGGTACTTCATCCATATGAGTAATTATCCATGTAGTTGGAAGAGTACTATCAACACCATTGACCATCGCCACCAGATTCGGACGGACAATATCTCCTGTTTCTGTACTTTGGATAACATCATAATGTTTAATTGAATCAAACACATTACTTTTTTTTAATATTTTTCCTATGACTTGAGAACGTTCTAATTCACCTTCTCCGCCTTCAAAACTCGGTGCCATTGCAGGGACTGCAATTATCTCACCAATGTCAGAAAGCATATCAGATAAACTCGCATCTATAGTTTTATTGACATTTTTCGTTTTATCATCCATTTTTATCCACACTGCAATTCAACAATTATCTAAACTATAATCTATCACATTCTTATAATTGATATGCAATCAATCCTTTATAAAAATTCACATTTTATCAGTTATCAATCTCTTTTTTCAATTATGACCCAGGTTAGATCCACACTTATTGGACACAATTAATATAACTGTCATCAACCCTCAAAGACCACCCAAACAATTACACACCTTTTATATTTCTATCTTCAATAAAAATAACCATGGCACAACTGATCTTATGCCGTTACGGCGAACTCTGGCTCAAGTCAAAACCCGTAATGAATAAATTCTATTCCAAACTAATCTCAAACATGCACAAGACTATGACAAGAGAACAGGTAGACTTCAAGATAATGCGCAAGAGAAACCGCGCATTCGTAAAGACCGAAGACCCAGAAAAAGTAATGGAAATCCTGATACGAACCCCGGGCCTGATATCAATTTCACCCGTACTGAAAACCGAGATGGACCTTGAAACTATTGAAAAAGAACTCCTTAAACTCGCCGAAAAAAGACTTAAAGGCAACACAAAGACATGGGCGGTCAAAGTAAAAAGGGTGGGCACACACGACATAACAAGCAAAGAGATGGAATCTAGGTGGGGCTTTGCAGTCGGCTCAAAACATGATAATCCTGTAAACCTATCAAAACCAGAAATTTCATTAAATGTTGAAGTAAGAAACAGTTCAGCCTACATCTTCGCAGACACATACCAGTGCGCAGGAGGCTTGCCCGTAGGAGTTGAAGGAACAGTTGCCGCACTGATAGAGAATGAAGACGACGTAATAGCTGCATACCTCATAATGAAACGAGGATGCGATGTCATTGCAATCACAGACAACACACAATTAGCAAAAAAACTTCTCCAATCCACACCGCAACTTGAGATTATAGAGTTCAAGAAAGACTGGACAAAAGCAATAAAGGAAGCGATTGAAAAACACAATGCAAAAGCATTCGTCACAGGTGAAACCCTAAAAGACCTGACCGACCTTGAAAAAAAGATAGAGCTACCGATACTGCGCCCACTGATAGGAATAGATGACAGCAAGATAAAAGAGATAAGAAAAAATATATCTTAGATTAAAAATCAATTATTTTTAGTTGGAACAACATCAAGAATACCGGTTACAACTTCAAGAAGCCCCTTTAATTCAGAATCACTATACCCTTTATAAAAATCAGCCTCATTCACAATACCATAAATCTTATGTTTTGGAGGTAATGCACTCTCTGTTTCTCTACGATATAACATCTTAAAATCTTCCGATCCTTTATAACCTCTAAAAGTAAATACAGACTCCACCCCATTCTGAAGAGTGACCACTAAATTATCACCAAGTTCTTCACATTTACAATGCCTATAAATCGCATCCTTCTTATTTAATTTAGCCGCAATTACAGTATATATCTCAGATAAATCACATTTTCCCAAATCTTTTAACTGCTCTTCTAATTTTGCCTTATAAGAAATAACCCCACTCACATCACTATTTATTTCATTAATTTTTACCACCAAATATAAATACAAACCAATATATATTATAAAATTGATAATGACCCCCTATATATTGATTTCGGTTATACACTCTGCATCTACCAAACATCACATTTATTAATATAGATACCAAAATCAGATGCATGGCAAACATCCTGACATTCAGATTCTTAAGAGAACTTCAAAAACAAGAAAGAACAACGAAAGAACTTGAAAAGCTCGACACAGACTTCTATAAGCAGGTCGCAAGTTACATGGAAAAAAAGATGGGCCTTGACCTTAAAGATAACGCAGATTTCGCATCAAAACGAGACCTTGACCACACAAAGATAATAATAAAAGACATCCTCAACAGACGAGAGAGAAAAGTGATAAACCTTGCAATGCTGAACGCGCGAGGAAACATCCTGCCCCAAAACATACTTCCTGAAGAGAAAGAACTTTTTGAAAAGATAACAACAGGTGTAAAAAAATACAGGAGCACTTTGGAATTCATATTCTATGATGATCATGACGAAAATAATACAACTGAAAAAAAAGAAACAATAAAAGACAACACAACCGAACAGCAACCAAAAAAAGAAAACATAGACACAGACGACAGCAATAAGGATACAGATAAAAACGATGACAAACAACAACAAGACACAGATACTATAAAGATTACAATATTAGACAATGTACCGCAATTTATGGCAGCAGACGGCAAGAGTTACGGTCCGTTCAAAAAAGACGACATTGTAGACATCCCGACGACAGCTGCCACACTTCTGATAAAGATAAAAAAAGCTGAACAGGATCAATAAGAACTGGTGATACTATCAAGATACAATTCCTAGGGACCGGTGGTGGCAGGACCTGCGTCTCAAAACAATTGCGCGCAACAGGCGGCATCTACATAGAGATCTCAGGCAAAAGACTATACCTTGACCCAGGCCCAGGCGCACTCGTCCATTCAAGACAAAACAACATCCCAATTGAAACCCTTGACGCCATACTATTATCGCATGTGCACCAGGACCATGCAAATGACATAAACACAATGATTGACGCCTGGAGTGAAGGCGGAAAGAACATAAAAGGCACACTGATCGGAAGCATAAGTGCAATAGACGGATTTGAAGATATTGAAAAGATAGTGCTTGACTACCATAAGAACCATGTCAGACAGATAATAACAATGGATGATAACGATAAAACAGATATAGGTCCAGTACATATAACTGCAACAAAGACCCAGCACAGCGACCCTAAAGGCATAGGTTTCACAATTAAAGGCGAAAAGACAGTATCATATATAGGAGACAGCTGCTATTTTGAAGGATTGGAAGATTACCACAAAGATTCAGACATCCTCATCGTAAACAACATATTCCCAAAAGAAAGAACAGATGCTGACAAGAGAATTAACTATCACATGGACACCTACGGCACACTGAAACTTCTGAACAAAATCAACCCAGAACTTGTCATACTCCAGCACTTTGCCCCGACAATACTCGCAATTGGACCTGAGACAGAAGCCAGATGGCTTGAAGAGCAGACAGGAATAAAGGTTCGCGCTGCAAAAGATTTTGAAATCTTTGAATTCTGAATAAAAAATATTGACATAACAAAAAACGATTATATTGAATCAAAAAACAGGTCATTTCTAAAAAAATATGAAAAATGATAATATACCCTACTATTTACCCCAATAAATGCATATATAAAAAACTTACAAAAACCATAATGAATAACAAATACAATTACAAAAATAATTACTTTTCAATAACAAGCACCCAAAAAGACCCATAACTTTATAACTTTTTATGTAAATATCAAAGATATTTGATTCTTAAAATATCAACAGATCAAATATAAATGGTGAAATAAATGAGTTATATAGTAAAAAGCAAAATAAGAGAACTGGCTAAAGAACTTGATGTCAGCATATCAAGCGAAGCAGACCAAGTAATATCTGACGCAGTTAAAGAAGTTATAACAAAAGCTGCAAAAAGAGCTGAAGCTAACGGAAGAAAAACTGTTAAAGCAAGAGACATTTAAGTAAAATCTCTTTTTTTACCTATTTTTTACTTTACTTTTTTATTTTTAATATATCAATAAATAACATGTATCAAGATTCGGATTCTATAGATCAATTGAAACAATCATACCTAGATAAAAAAGAAGATATTGACCGACGCCTAAACTATTTCAGATCAGTCTACAACAGATCCGACAACTACATATTCAAAGAGCTCTGTTTCTGCCTGCTGACACCGCAATCAAAAGCAAGAACATGCGATAAAGCAATAGAAAATATCTACAATAACAATCAACTTTTCACAGCAACAGAAGAAGAGATTACAGACAATATAAGACAGATAAGATTCCGAAACAACAAAGCAAAATATATCATACTTGCAAGAGACTTATTCACAGATAAAGACACAGAAAAGATATCGATAAAGAAAGAGATAGACCGATTCAAAGACAACGTACCTGAACTGAGATATTATCTTACTGAGAACATAAAAGGCATGGGCATGAAAGAGGCAAGTCATTTCTTGAGAAACATAGGAAAAGGAGACGACATAGCAATTCTTGACAGGCACATACTAAAAAACCTCAAAAAATACGAACTAATAACAGAGATCCCAGCCACAATTACACCTAAAAGATACATAGAGATAGAAAAAATAACACGAACATTCTCAAAAGACACAAAGATACCGATGGATGCCCTAGATCTTCTCTTCTGGTCAAATGAGACCGGAGAGATATTCAAATAACAATCAATTCTTCAGATTACTGATCTTATCCCTCAACAATGCAGCCTTCTCAAATTCAAGCATTTCAGCCGCCTCATTCATCAGAAGTTCAAGCTCGATGATAAGTGTCTCTATTTCAGAATCAGACATCTTAAGGCGGTCTATCTTCTTTATAGCCTTTATGTTTGAAAGTTCATCCTTAGGAAGAATCCTGTCGTGTATATCTTTGACTATTGTCTTTGGAGTTATCTTATGAACCTGATTATACTTATCCTGAATCTTTCTTCGTCTTTCAGTCTCATCCATAGCATACCTCATAGAATCACTGATCCTGTCCGCATACAATATGACTCTGCCCTCACTGTTCCTTGATGCCCGACCTATCGTCTGGATGAGCGACCTTGAATGCCTCAAGAAACCTTCCCTATCAGCATCAAATATAGCAACCAGCCCGACCTCAGGAATATCAAGACCTTCCCTTAAAAGATTGACACCGACAAGACAGTCAAACTTACCGAGTCGCAGATCACGTATTATATCAGTCCTTTCAAGAGTCTTGATATCAGAATGCATATACCTGACTTTTATCCCTTTAAGCGCCATAAATTCAGAGAGCTGTTCCGCCTGTTTTTTAGTGAGTGTTGTAACAAGCGTCCTGAGACCAAGCCCGTTCTGTCTCTTGACCTCAAGCATCATATCTTCAACCTGCCCTTTAGAACCCCGAACCTCAATCACAGGATCTAAAAGCCCGGTAGGTCTTATTATCTGCTCGACCGCACCACCACTGACATCAACCTCATAATCCTGCGGCGTGGCAGAAAGATAAATGATATTGTGTATAGCTCTCTTGAACTCATCAAACTTGAGAGGTCTGTTATCGAAAGCAGACGGTAACCTGAAACCGTAATCTATAAGATTTCCTTTCCGTGAATGATCCCCCGCATACATACCATTAAGCTGCGGAATCGTAACATGAGACTCATCAATCACTATCAAGAAATCTTTAGGAAAAAAATCAAGAAGTGTTGACGGTGCATCCCCGGATTTCCTGCCATCAAAATGCCTGGAATAATTTTCAATACCGTTGCAGTACCCGATTTCACTTATCATCTCAAGATCATATTCAGTCCTCTGCTCAAGCCTTTGCGCCTCCACCAGCTTATTGTTCTCAACTAGATATTTCAGTCTGTCCTTAAGCTCAAGCCGTATTGATTTAACTGCCTTTTTAATGGTCGCATCAGGCACAACAAAATGTTTTGCAGGAAATAAGAATGTGCTTGAGATGTCCTCCCTCAATTTCAATGTCACAGGATGAAGCTCTTTTATAGATTCTATCACATCACCGAAAAGTTCAATCCGAATTATTGTAGACTCATAACTCAGATGAATGTCAATGACATCACCACGTACCCTGAACCTGCCTCTCTGAATATCAGTATCATTTCGTTCATACTGCATATCTAAAAGACTTGATATTATCTTTTCACGACTTATGCCCATACCCTTACTGACTGAAAGAGACATCGCCTTATAATCTTTAGGCGTGCCGATACCGTATATGCAAGACACACTTGCTACAATTATCACATCATCGCGCGTAAGGAGCGACCTTGTAGCAGAAAGCCTAAGCCTGTCTATGTCCTCATTTATAGACGCATCTTTTGCAATGTAAGTGTCAGTCTGCGGGAGATAGCTTTCCGGCTGGTAATAATCATAGTAGCTCACGAAATATTCAACCGCATTATCTGGGAAAAAGTCCTTGAACTCATTATAGAGTTGCGCAG
This sequence comes from Candidatus Nanohaloarchaea archaeon, assembly GCA_030671745.1. Classification (GTDB taxonomy): domain Archaea; phylum EX4484-52; class EX4484-52; order EX4484-52; family GLR71; genus GLR71. The sequence goes on along the minus strand of DAOVHT010000045.1, from coordinate 114 downwards.
CAAGAGTCTTATTATGCGTCAGGACAAGCACAGGTCGCCTGTGTTTAGCGAGAACATTAGCCACTGTAAATGTCTTTCCAGAACCGGTGACTCCTAAAAGTGTCTGATGCTTCT
>DAOVHT010000037.1 GCA_030671745.1 Candidatus Nanohaloarchaea archaeon | reverse complement strand
TGATGCCTCAACTATATGGGGTGCAAGAGTTGATGAGAATATGCATGGTAAGCTTCGTGTGATTACAATAATTACAGGTGTTCAGTCTGAATATATCTTGGGTCCTAAAAATTTACGTCAGGAACCTAGTACTCAGCCTGTCAGGCAGATGCAACATGAACTTGGCATAAAGTGCGTTTACTAGTTAATCGTAACTAGTCTTTTTTTTATTTTTTTCTGTATATCTCCCCCCACGGTGCGCTTTGTGCTTTTTCAGGGCGCACCTTCTTTTTTTTAAATTTTTCAACCGAAAGCATTAATAAGGCCGAAATTTGAAGGTATATATATCTTTCTCTATAAATTATTTTTTGGAATTAGATGCAGTTATCTTTTCTGGGGTGGAGTAAATAGGGAACATTGAATCGCAGTGATTCAAATCTATCTACTTTTTTTCGGAAAATGATAATAATAGTTTAAATCTTAATCCAGGGGTGGATATATATGTATGGGGATATAGGACTTGACGCGTGCGCAGTCATAAAGATTCGAAATCAGCAGCCTTTGAATCTTGTAGGTAATGATGCATATTCATATGCATTGGTCAAAGCTAAAGATGTGCAGGTCGTGCCAAAGTTGTTCGAAGTCGGAATGTGATTGTTGGATACGGGGGTTTAATTGGCTATTTTAATAGATTTATCTTTTAATTTTATCTTTTATTTTTGATATTTCTATTTTTTTAATTTTGTTTTAATTAATTTTTCTATTAACTTTTTTATTATTGTGATGTCAATTTAGATGCATGGAGTATAAGAAGTTGGCTGAAGTCTACAATAAACTTGAATCTACAACTCTTAAGCTTGAGAAGACAGAAATCATATCACAGTTCCTTTCCAGTGTGGAAAAAGATGAGCTTGACATGGTCATATTTCTTTTAACCGGTAATGTGTATCCTGGATGGTCATCGTCTGAACTGGGCTTATCTTCTAATCTTATGATAAAAGCGATATCGCGGGCTTATGGTGTTACTGCTCTTGAGATTGAAGAGGGGTGGAAGACTCTTGGTGATCTTGGGCTTGTGGCTGAAAAGTATTCTGTACAGAAAAAACAGGCTACACTTTTTTCAAGAATCCTCACTGTCCGCAAAGTGTTTGATAACCTCAGGAAGATCGGTGATATGGGCGGTATGCGCTCACAGGACAAGAAATTGGCTCTCGTCTCTGAACTTTTAGGGTCTGTATCTAATCCTTTTGAGGCGAGGTATCTTGCGCGTACGGTCATAGGTGATCTCCGTATAGGTGTTGCGGAAGGGATATTGCGTGATGCGATTGCCGGTGCATTCTTTACAAACATATACTCTAAAGAGACTCTTGACCAGAAAGTCAATAGCATGACCAAGCTTGGGCTGGTAGCAAAGTATGCTAGCGGCAGAACCATTGCTGTCGACAGTAAGCTTGATGCTTATCTTCTGAAAAAGCATGAGGATGTCTATACCGAACTCAAGTCTTCAAATGATGTGGTCGTGCGTGATGTCGGCGTTATTGGCGATGATGGTCTCTCAAAGGAAAAATCAGGTGTTGATTATGTGTTCTTTTATGACGGTTCCATCGGAAACGAAGCGAAATCAAAGATAATATCTTCTGTTGAGCATGCGTATAATATGACCAATGATTTTTCAGTGGTGGCGCAGGTTGCGCGTGATGAGGGGCTTTCAGGGCTTCATAAACTTCATCTGACTGCAAATCATCCGATAAAGGTCATGCTTTACCAGAAAGCATTGACAATCGATGATGCGTTTGATATTGTTGGTAAGCCTGCCGCAATCGAATATAAGTATGACGGGTTCAGGCTTCAGATACATAAGACCGAAGAGGGGATACATCTGTTTACGAGACGGCTTGAAGAAGTAACCAGACAGTTTCCTGATGTTGTGTCGGCGGTTTCTAATAATGTCAGTTGCGGGTCATTCATACTTGACTGTGAGGTTGTAGGTGTTGATAAGGTGACGGGTAAATGGTTGCCGTTCCAGAAAATATCGCGCAGGATAAGACGAAAATATGATATTGATGAGATTGTCAAGGAGATACCTGTGACTGTGCATTTCTTTGATGCGATGATGATTGATGGAAAAAATCTGATTGATACGCCTTATTCTGAACGCAGGAAACTATTGGAATCGGTCGTTTCATGTGATGATAATGTTATGGTCGCAAAACATATCGTAACGTCCCAGGTCTCTGTTGCAAAAGAATTTTATGATGAATCACTCTCCAGAGGAAACGAAGGCATAATGATGAAAAATATGTCTGCGCCTTACAAGCCGGGAAGCAGGGTGGGGTATGGGATAAAGATAAAACCTACAATGGATTCTCTTGATCTTGTGATTGTGGGTGCGGATTATGGCGAAGGCAAACGTGCCGGATGGTTCAGCAGTTTTAATCTTGCATGTTATGATCCTGATTCGGGTGAGTATCTCACTATCGGAAAATTAGGGACGGGGATAAAAGAGAAATCTGATGGTGGCGGGACTTCATTTCATGAACTTACTGAATTGCTCAAACCTCACATAATTGAAGAGAAAGGAAAAAGTGTGACCCTTAAACCTACAGTCGTGATTGAGGTTCATTTTGAAGAGATACAGAAGTCATTGACTTACAGTTCCGGGTTTGCTTTGAGGTTTCCGAGACTTGTGCGATTGAGAGATGACCGGATGCCTGAGGATTCATCAAACATTGATGAGATATCAATGGTCTATGGTGGGCAGAGGGGTCGAGGTTGAGATTATGAATCAATTATTAAGTGCTGATAAATATTAATATCAGTTTGAAAGATTGATTTATGTTTTCTGTGGCACTGTTCAAAAAGTGAGTGATTTCGTATTTTTTTAAAATATTTTTCATTTATAATACACACAATAAAATGACATAAAATGTTAATTTCAAATTGTTTTACAAAAAAAACAAAGGTTAATTATTAACTCTAATTTATTTGAAATCACTCGAAAAATTAATTGTGCCTTTTCTGTTTAAATAATATATATAGTATTTGTGTTAAATAATATTAATGATTTTTATGATTGTTAAAAAAAATATGTTTGTATTTTGTCTTTTGTTTGGTTTGTTGAGTTTTTTAGGGGTTGTAAACGCAACTGATTTGAATATAAATACTTTTCAAAACATAACTGATAATTGTGATTATAGTTCTGTTACTTACACGTATAATTGTTCTGTTGATTCAGAAGGTGATGTTTGGGATAATATTTATATTTCCTCAAATATTGATTTACCAAATAATCATGGAACCTATAATGCTGATAGTACAAGTATAATTTTTCAGACAAATAATCAGTTCATAAGTTCTGGGGCAATTATAACTAATGGTAATGCTGGTGGATGTAGTAAAAATGGTGCGGGGGGTCATGCAGGTAATGTTAAGATTAGTGCTAATTCTATAAACATAACTTCATCAATTTATTCTAGTGGTGCCTATTGTGCTGACCGTGATACATGTAATGACTGTAATACTGGTGGATATGGTGGAAAGATAAGCCTTATGGCTGATGACATTTCTGTAAATAATATATATGCTTATGGTGGTGATGGCGTTAATTCAGGTGGCGGTGCTGGTTCAGGAGGTAATATAGATATTATTGCAGATAACTTAACTGTTTCAACAATTGATGTTCATTCCGGGTATAGTGGTGATAGTAGTGGGCGTCCTGCAGGTACGATTGATCTGGATGTAAAAAATATAGATGTTGGAACTATTAATGCATATTCAAGAAATGCTGATTATTCTGGTGGTGCTGGCGGTGTTATTAAAATGACTGCTGAAAATGTATCATTGGGTGATATAAATGCGTATGCTGGTCGTGGTTATTATTCGGATGGTGGTCTTGGTGGGCAAATAGATATACTCAGTACTTATGCTACATTTGGAAATATTCAAATATATGGTGGTCAGGGACGTAATTATGGTGGGCGTGGGGGTAGTTTAATTTTAAATGCTGATTATATTGATAATGTTGGAACTATCTCTGCAAATACTGGATATGGTGCAGATAGATCTGGTTTAATTGGTGGTTCTGTTAAAATATATTCTAAAGGGGATCTTGTTTTGAGTTCTATCTCTGCGAATGGTGGGGCTGGTGGGGATGATGATTCTAGACGGGGTGTTTATACTGGTGGTCCTGGGGGCACAGTTATTGTAGATACCAATGGTATTTTGACGGTAAGTTCAACAATAGATACTTACGGCGGTACTGGTGGACATAAAGATGATAGTAGTGGACATCCTGGCGGATCTGGTGGAAAGATATATCTTAATGCTGAAAAAATCCGTGTTGATGGTCTGGTGCGTGCCAATGGTGGCCGTGGCGGGAATGCAGATGACTGGACTGATAATGGTGCTGTAGGTGGTTCTGGGGGGGATATAAGGCTTGTATCAAATATCCTTAAGACTACACAAGAGATTCAGGCTATAGGTGGTAATGGCGGTAATGGCGGTGCATGTTCTGCTGGTGGTTCTGGTGGTCCTGGTGGTAATATTGACATATATAATTCTGATTCTTTTCTTGTATCAAGACTTGATTCTATTATACGTGTAGATGGTGGTGTTGGTGATGCGAGTTCTGATTGTTCTGGTTCTGATTGTGTTTGTGGTTCTGGTGGTGCAGGAGGTACTATAGATTTATTTAATGATAATCCAATCGCTATAAGTTCTGGGAAATTTAATGTGTTGGGTGGTTCGGCACCTGCAGTTCCTGCATCATATTGTGATGGTACTTGTGGATATAATGGAAATATTGGTACAAAAGATTTAAATTCTCGTACAGTGCCTGCTGGTTTTCGTTTAACTTTAAATATAAAAGAACTTAGTACAAATAATCCTTTTATCGGTTCCACGCAAATAAGAATAATTGATCCTGCGATAGGAACACATGTTTATATTACAAATACATATAATGCCTGGTTTGGAGAAACAGATATTGATAATGGGCAGGCAAATTCTCTTTTTGGAGATAAACCTTTGATGCTCACGCTTGCTAAAAAATATTATCTTGAGATAACAACGTCTGATGATCTGTTTTTCAGCAAGGTAAATTGTGATTTAGGAATTGCAGATTGTGATATACATTTTGTGGAGTTCAGGCAATATTATGAATGAGGATGTTTATTATGATGGATAAAAAATATTTTATGTTGATTGTTGGATTGTTTTTTGTGTTATTAACTTCTGGTGTTTATGCAGTAACTGATTGTCTTGAGAGTGATGATGGTCTTAGTTATTATACAAAAGGAAGTATCTATCAGGTTGAGGGTACGGATGTAATTGAATCTTCGATGCATGATGATGAATGTTCTATAAATAATAATGATGTTCTTATAGAATATTATTGTGATGGTCTGGATATTAAGGATACACTTTATACCTGCACTTATGGCTGTAATGATGGTGCGTGTAATCCTGCACCAAACAGCTGTCAATATTATGATTATGATTTCAGTCCTCCTGCAGGACCTCTAAATGGCTGTGGTGATGGATTTATTTGTTGTCTTGATAATTGCATTGCATGCGGTAACGGTGAAACAGTCTGTTGTGCGTTAGATGGAACTTCTGCATCTTGTTATGATCAGTCTGCAGGTGAGCTCTGCCTTGAGGATGGGTCTATAAGACAGACAAATTGTGAGGATCCGTCTGATCCTAATTATTGTGATGGTTATTGTGATTTCTGTTCGGATGGCATTAAAAGCTGTGATGAAACCTGTGTTGATGGTGGGGGTCCTTGTGTGAGCCAGAATGCAGAAACATTTTTAGAGTATGTTCCTGTGTTTGAGATTGGAGATATCTATCATATGGAGGGAGATACTAATTATATCTCTGATATTTCTTTATTGTTCAGTAATTCTGTATTCTGTTATGACAACATTGATAATGATAATGATTGTGATGTTGATGGTGCAGATACTGATTGCTCATGGGTACCTAGTACTTGTATCGATGCAGACGGTGATGGGCGTGGTGTTGGAAATGGTTGTTTGGGATTAGATTGTGATGATACTGATTTTTCGATATGGGTTAATTGTGATACAATGCCTCCTGAGGTAAGTATCGTGATAAATAATGATGCCCTATATACAAATGATGCAACAGTAACATTGAATCTTACATATTTTGATAGTGGTTCAGGGATTGCAACAAACGGATGCATGTTCTCAGATGATGGTGTATTCGATACGGAATCATGGGAGGTTTGTGCTGAAACAAAATCATGGAATCTTATTGGTGCGGATGGTACAAAAACAGTCTATGTGCAAATAAAAGATAATGATGGGAATGTAAATGATACTGAAAGTGATTCAATCATTCTTGATACAACTGTACCGAATATAATTATAGAATCTCCATTAGATTCACCCTATGATACACAATGGATACGGTTCAATGTTACTGCAACTGATTTATTAAGTGTGGTTGATCAGTGTAAGTTCAGTATCAATAATACGCCAAATACAACAATGTCCAATGATGCGGTTGATCATTATCATTTTTTCAATAAAAGTGTGTATGTTGGAAATTATGAAGTAGTATTTTATTGTAATGATTCTGCAGGTAATGTTGCTAATGCAACTTTGGTTTTTGATGTGCAATATGATTGTATGCTCAATGAAGATCTGGATCCTGAATGCAGGACTGTAAAATATTGTTATTTAAACCAATGGATAACTGATTCGGATTATTCCTTTGATGCGTGCTGTTGCATATCAAGCGGATATTGGGATGATGTCGGGCTTTGCTGTGATTCATCAGATGATTGGCAGACTTCTGATGATAAAGGGGTATGCAGTACTGGGGTGATCCGTGGTGAATATATGGGTCCTGTCTGCAGTGTATCTGTCATAACTGAAGTAGAAACAGTATTTGAATGCAATGAGCTTGAAATTAATGGAACAAAGATGTGGTGGAATGGAACACATTGGACGACAGTAGCATTAGAACATTGCGGTTGTACTCAAAATTCAGATTGTGATGTTCAGAATAATGAATTATGTATGGATAATATCTGCTTGTTTGTGCAAGAACCTGTAGTCTCTATTAAGGATATAAATACACTTCGTTTAGGGGGTACAGAAGAGTTTATTATTGAAATAAAAAATAATATGAATGTATCTGACAATATTGAATTGACTTTGTCTGGTATTTTATCAAATTGGGTATGGTTTAAAGGACAAAAAAATATGAATCCACATAATATGATTGTTATTGTTCCATCACATTCAAGTAAAAAAGTTATAGTTAATGTATTTGGCGGAAAAATAGGTTTGTATGATTTAAATCTATATAGTCAATCTCTTTTGACATTAAAGGATAATACTGTGGATGTATCTATTAAAATTATTGATGCTGATGATAGATATGGTGCAAGAAAAGTAAATACTCCTGGGATGTCGGGACTAAGTTTCGTGCTAGTAATTTTATTTGGATTATCTATAATGTATTTCCGAAAACCATGAGGTTCTGTTATTTTTAATTTTTAATTTTAAAATATGTATTTATAATTATTTGTTAAATTTAATATTAAGTTAAGTACCACCGTATAGAAACATATATAAATTGTAGAGTCTAGTATAATATTAACATCTATTATTTTATGTGAGTGATTAATTATGATAAGTTCAGAAACGCTTGATGCATTGAAAAATATTGGTCTTAACCTTTACGAAAGAAAGCTCTATTCAGCGCTTATCGCAAGGGGTACTTCAAATGTTGGTGAACTTTCAGAGCTTGCGTCAGTTCCAAGGTCAAGAGCGTATGATGTCCTTGAAAGTCTTTCTGAGAAGGGGTTTGTCATAATCAAGCATGCAAAGCCTATGCAGTATGTCGCGGTCGATCCGATTGTTGCAATGGACAAATCAAAGACAATCCTGAAAGATAATTTTCAAAGAACCATCACGCGGATGGATACGTTTTCAACAAGCAATTCTATGAAAGAGTTGTCTGAACTTTATACCGGCGGACTCTCATTAGTCAATCCTTCTGAACTTTCCGGGTCTTTCAAAGGTAATTATGCTATGAACCTGCATTCCAATACTATGATCAAGGCTGCGGGTAACAGTATTGATATAATAACTACTGCATCGGGTGCCAAAAAACTTTGGGATGCGCACTCTAATCTTTTCAAGAAAGCAAACAAGAATGGTATAAGCATAAGGATTGCTGCACCTATGGATTCTGATAATTCTGATGAGATAAAAGCACTTTCTGATGTTGCTGAGGTCCGTGACCTTAAATCTTCAGAGCATAAGCTTCCGGTCGGTCGGATGATGATTGTTGATGGTAAGCAGGTAGTTTTCGGTCTGACAGATGATTCTACGACGCATGAGACTCAGGATACAGCGTTCTGGAGCGCAAGTGATCATTTCAGTGAACATTTCGCTCAGAATGTGTTTGAGATGGTCTGGAAACAGCTTAAATGATGTTTCATAAATTCTTCTTTTTTTAAATCTCTTTTTTTAAAATTATCTTTTCTATTATATCTATCATGTCAGATACACCAGAAATCACTGAAGTTGATGCCAGAAAGATAATAGATGATATTCTTTCGGGTAAGATCAAGGATAAGGTCGCACTCAGGAAAGCCAAGATAAAGCTTTCAAGGGAGTCTAAACTTTCGGGTATAATAAGTAATTCTAAGATCTATGAACATGCGACAGAGACCGAAAAAAATAATTTGGGTATTCTTGTGCGCAAGCCGGTACGTACAATCTCTGGTGTCGCGGTCGTTGCTGTCATGTGCAGGCCGGGTAAGTGTCCGGGCAATTGCATCTACTGTCCTGATTTCAATGGTGCGCCGCGCAGTTACACTGGCAAGGAACCTGCGGCCATGCGCGCGGAACGGATGGGGCATGATCCTTTCAAGCAGGTTGAGCATCGTATGTTTCAGTTGGGGGAAATCGGTCATAAGACTTCCAAGGTTGAACTCATCATCATGGGTGGTACGTTTCCATCTGAGGACTGGGCATATCAGCAAGAGTTCGTAAAGCGATGCTTTGATGCGATGAACGGTTCTTGTTCTTCTGACCTTAAATCTGCGCAGGTACTTAATGAGATGTCAGAACACAGATGTGTGGGGTTGACGATTGAGACCAGGCCTGACTTCTCTAAACGAGAACAGATTGACAGGTTTCTAGAGCTCGGTGCAACGCGGGTTGAACTTGGTGTCCAGACAACGTCAGATGAGATCTACAGGAAAGTCAATCGTGGGCATACTGTTTTAGATGTGATTGAATCTACAAGGCAACTCAAGGATGCAGGGTATAAAGTGTGCTATCATTATATGCCAGGGCTTCTGGTCGATGCTGAAGAGGATATCAAGCGGTTTTCAGCGCTTTTTGATAATCCTGATTTCCGTCCTGATATGCTGAAGATATATCCTACATTGATAATCAAGGGGACAAAGCTTTATGATATGTGGAAAAAGGGTGAGTACACACCTTATGATAATGAAGAGGCTGTCTCTGTAATTGCGCGCATGAAAGCGGTGGTACCTTCCTATGTCCGTATCATGCGGGTGCAAAGAGATATACCTGCATACAATATCGAGTCGGGTTCCAGTTGGGGCAACCTTCGTGAGGTTGTGGCCAAGAAATGTGATGAACTCAGTATTAAATGTAAATGTATCAGATGCCGTGAAGCGGGGCACAGTCTGTATAAGAAGAATATCAGATCTGTTGATCTCAAGATGTATGTCGATAAATATGAGGCATCTGGTGGTGTTGAATTTTTCATTTCTAAAGAGGATAAAGGTGTAGGTATCCTTGAGGGTTATCTTAGGATGCGGTATCCATCGGGATCTTTCAGGGCTGAGATCGATAAGGATACAGCCATCGTGCGCGAGCTTAAGGTTGTCGGCGCTACGGTTCCTGTGGGTGAGAAAGGTGCTTCAATACAACATAAAGGTCTGGGTGGTGAGTTGATGGCGCATTCTGAAGAAATTGCAAAAGCTGATGGTA
>DAOVHT010000118.1 GCA_030671745.1 Candidatus Nanohaloarchaea archaeon | reverse complement strand
CGTTCAGTTGTCATTAGCGGAAGTTTTCCGTGCACAATACATTCAATCTCTGCATCAAACTTCATCTTCTTGATCTTTGAAAGCGGAAGCTCAACTGATGCGCACATCCTTTTAACACCAAGAGACGAGAACGCCTTTGCAGTCTGCGTATTGTAGATGTTCAACGGATAGTCAAGATATATATCACGACCAGTTCCAGAAAGACCTTTAAGCAATCCAAAATTAGATACCAGAACTTTATCTGGATTAATCTTAGAAATCAAATCCAGAACATCAGCAACCTCAGCATCATTCAATATTGTCGGAGTTCCAAACACAAGAACCTTACCTGCATCCTTAACAAGAGCACACATAGAAACAATATCATTTTTACCTTTAGGATCAAAACCGATACCGACAATTATCTCATCAGCAGATGACGAGATAGCAGACTCGACACCTGAAACATCATTGACATGAACAGACAGTTTGGTTCTTTTAACTTTTGATTTATGTAACTGAACGATTGTCTTGTCAACCCGTTCCGCAAAAGTCTTATCATCCATTTTACGAGTAACAGCCATCCGTTTTGCCTCAAGCATAGATACTGCATCTTTTCGTACTTTACCGATTTCACTCAAAGGAATCATAAGCCCGTCATCAACATCAAAAGAGACATCATTGATTGAGAATGGAGTATTGCCCAAACGAGAGATCTGCTCAAGTAATTTTTCAGTCGTCATCGCATGCTTGATAGCTTTTTCAGCAACAATTGATGACTCAGAACTGATTTCATTTACACCGTCAGACAAAGTCAACACCAACGGTCGACCTTCCTTAAGCGCAACCTTGACATCAACACCGACTTTCTTGATTTCTTTTCCTTTAGTGTAAGTATCCTTTGCCCACAGATCAAACTTCTTATCAAATGTCTTGTAGACCGGAGCTCCCTGTGAAACAACACTCTCAACTTTAAGTGATATGATATCACCTTTATGTGCCTCTTTAGGTCGATCGAATTTACCAGTGCTTATACTTTTGACCTTGCACCCAATTTCCTCATCTTCTGAGTCAATACGGAGTCCGTCACCTACACACAGATCCTCAGTAAGCTTAATCTGCATGAGCCGTTTCTTTTCATCATAAGCTATACTTTTACCAAGATAAAGGCCAAGATTATTCTGCCTGACAGGATTCATAAGGTTGTGCGAGTCGCCCAAGATGAAACCGCCCGTAAATCCGCGATTGAAAACTTTAGATAGATCACTGGCATCATTTACGTTACCTGTATCAATACCCTCTCTATAAGCTGAAGTCACACCCGCCACATATTCAGGGCTTCTCATCCGCCCCTCAATCTTGAGCGTCGAGATGCCAGCATCACAGAGTGCCTTAACCCGACCCGCAGTAGAAAGATCATGCGGTGACAAAAGATAACTTGGTTCATCATCAAATGCAAGCAGATATTTGAGCCTGCACGGTTGCGCGCACACGCCGCAATTACCGCTCCGACCGAACATGAAACTGCTCATGAGACACTGCCCTGAATAAGACATGCATATCGCACCGTGGCAGAAAGTTTCAATTGGGATTTTAACATTATCAATTATTTTTTTAATATCTGAAAGTGCCATCTCGCGAGATACAATGACTTTGTCTGCGCCCATATCCTTCAAGAACTCAGCACCGCCACTGTTATGGGTTGTCATCTGAGTGCTTGCATGAATTGGCAGATCTGGAAATATCTTGCGCACAGAAAAGAAAAGACCCATATCCTGGATGATGACCGCATCCACACCAAGATTATACAGTTTATGAACATAATCAAGCGCAAAAGACATCTCATCATCAGTTACAAGCGTGTTGACTGCTACATAGACAGAAACCCCGCGCACATGACAGTAATCAATTGCCTTTTTCATGTCACTTAAATTAAAATTATCAGAATTGATCCGCGCATTGAACTGTTTCCCACCAATATAGACAGCATCCGCACCGTTGGCGACAGCCGCGACGAGCGCCTCATAAGATCCGGCAGGAGATAGAAGTTCAGGTTTCATGCCCTCAATTGACTCAAAGACTTTTTTAAGGGTATGTATGATTTCAGATAAAATATCAACCTATGGATCTATCATAATTGCAGTATCAAATTTGATACTGGGGGATATTTAAACAAACAGAAATAAACTATTCCTAGAGGTTATGATGTATGTTTTGTTATCAATGTGAAGAGACAGTCAACCAGACAGGTTGCACAAAAGTAGGAGTCTGCGGTAAGACTGATATAGTTTCAGACCAGCAGGATGAATTGATCTATCTATTGAAACGAATCGCAAAAGATGGTAAAGGTACTGATGCAGAAAACAAGTTCATCATGGATTCATTGTTTGCGACAATAACAAATGCTAATTTTGATTCAGACTTTTTCACTAATATGATTGCGACCGGAAAAACTTTCATTGATATTACAGATAAAGAGATAACAGATAACGCAGGCGTATTAAAAGAAGAAAATAAAGACCTGCGCTCATTAAAAGAATTGATAACTTACGGCCTGAAAGGGCTAAGTGCATATCTTTATCATGCATCAGCTTTAGGTTATACTGATCCAGAGATATTTATTTTCATACGGACTGCATTAGCATCATTACTTGACAATAGATCCGCTGACGAATTGACTGCTCTTGCACTTAAATGCGGTGAGGTAGGTGTCGCCACAATGGCACTTCTTGATAAGGCCAATACAGAAAAATATGGCAACCCTGAACCGACAGAAGTAAACCTTGGTGTTGGAGAAAATCCTGCAATATTGATCAGTGGTCACGACCTGAAAGACCTAGAAGAACTTTTAGAGCAGACCAAAGACACAGGTATTGATGTTTACACACATTGTGAGATGTTACCTGCAAATTCATATCCTCAATTTAAGAAATATAATAATCTCAATGGAAATTACGGTGGTGCCTGGTGGAACCAGAGAAATGATTTTGAAAGTTTCAACGGCCCGATATTGATGACCACAAACTGTCTTGTGCCACCAAAAGACACATACAAAGAGAGACTGTACACGACAGGTGTTGTCGGTTTTGAAAATATAAAGCATATCTCAGATAGAAAAACTGGCGGGACAAAAGATTTCTCCAAAATAATAACTCAAGCAAAGACATGCAGTCCTCCGGAACAGATTGAGACCGGCACCTTAATGGGTGGTTTTGCGCACACGGCCGTCTTATCTTTAGCTGATAAAGTAATTGATGCGGTAAAGGCTGGCAAGATAAAACGATTTGTTGTGATGGCCGGTTGTGACGGCAGGCAGAATGATAGAACTTATTATACAGAATTTGCAGAAGCATTACCTAAAGATACAGTCATATTGACTGCCGGTTGCGCCAAATACAGGTATAATAAACTGGACTTAGGCGATATTGATGGAATCCCGCGCGTTCTTGATGCAGGGCAATGTAATGACAGTTACAGTCTGGTTGTGATTGCGCAAAAGCTTGCCGAAGCATTTGAATTGGATGACATTAACGACCTTCCGATCTCGTACAACTTATCTTGGTATGAACATAAAGCAGTCCTTGTACTATTGGCATTATTGCATCTTTGCGTGAAAAATATTCATCTGGGACCGAAACTGCCAGCCTTTGTATCGCCAGGGGT
>DAOVHT010000015.1 GCA_030671745.1 Candidatus Nanohaloarchaea archaeon | reverse complement strand
GAATTGATATCGCAGGCGACAACAGATGCAACTTTAGAGGATAAAGAGATACTGACAATCCCTGTACCGCAACCGACCTCAAGGACCTTGGTACCTTTTTTCAAGTCAAGCTTCTCAAGTGCAGAGATCAGAAGATAAGTATCATCAGACGGTTCATATACGTTATCATCAGTCTCGATCGATAAATCCTTATACTGAAATATCATAGACAGATTTCATCATGAATACTTAAAAATTAATTGTTCAAAAAAACAAGATCAAAGAAAAAATGGAATGAAAATATTGAATAATAAGAGCACCAACACAGATATGGATACAAACCGTGCAACATTCTTAAGATGACTGATACCCGTAGTCTTGACAATCTCATCAAACATGAACCCGCCATCAAGAGGTTTAATAGGGAGCAGATTGAAAAGCCCGATACCTAGATTAAGACCGAATATGAAATTAAAGAGAGTCAAAAGATACAGCAATACAGAAACTGTAATCTCACCCATACGCCCAGGTATTGTATTGACAGTCTCCTGTTCAAGATTGGATATTCCGATAAATGCAAGACTGGAATTGTCAGGATTAGAAGCCAGAACCAGATCATAATCAGCATCATCAACCGTGACAGTTATCTTATCCCCTGGTGCAAATGAACCCAGCACCACCGATAGATTATAGAAATCACGGGTCTCATTTCCAGAGATCATAGTTATCGTCCCATCCATAGGAAGAAGACCATCCGCAGGCATATCAGCGATCGTACCATTATAAGATACACCGGTAACATCGACTGAATTTGAATATGCGAAAACAACACCCAATAACAAAGGGATAGTAATAAGAGCAACAATAAAATTAGCAAATGACCCTGCACCATATATACGCGTCTTGACAAGAGACTTTGATCTCTTGATCTGCTTCTCATCAGGTTCAGCAAAACCTAAAGGCAGTATCGCAAGGAACCCGTATCCGAGTGCTTTAACATTGATGCCTTGTGCTTTTGCAACAAATGCATGAGAGAATTCATGAGCGACAAGGATGACAAATATCGATATCAGCCATAGATCAATCGGCACATAAAATATAGGCGCATTAGGTATATTGACAGGTAACACTAACTGGACCGCCGCAACTGATGCAGGAGCAGTGATGATATCCATGGCAGACTTAAACAGATAAGCGACAATGAATCCCGACGCACCGAACAATGATAGCACCCCTGAAAATATAGTCTTTAAGAGTACACCGAACACCATATAAAAGAATGAAAATGACATCAAAGTCTTCCATATAATACCCGTTGATTTCTTAGTCTTGAACAGATACCATGCACCAAGTGTACCGAAACTGAACAGTATCCCAAGATCCGCAAATATCCCGAAGAATTTCTTATGTTTAGAAGAGAAACGCTCAATAAATTTCAGACCTTTTTCAGTCCGACGCAGATAGAATAAAGTCCCCTCTTTCTTGAAATTCTTACGGTCCAATAGATATACGATGGCAATCAGCGCAAGAAGGATAAGAAGAGATGAATAATTGGACATAGAATATATTTACTGCCTCTGAGTTTATATAAGTTTGTTCTGAAATAATACAGATCAAAACCATGTTCAATCTTATTTATAATACTTTCACACAAATATCAAATATGTCAAATAACAAGTTCAATGAGATATCAGCCATAATACCAGTTTACAGAGATGAAAAAAGATTGAAACACTCGCTCCCAAAGATTGTAAAATACTTAACTGACAATTTCAACAGATTCGAGATAATTATCGCAATGAGCCCCCCAAAAGGTAACACCGAAACAATTGCAAAAAATATATATAAAGACATAATAATACTAGAAAACAAAGAACACACAGGTAAAGGAGCTTCAATAAAACAAGGTATGCTTGCTTCAAAATATAATCAGGTCCTTTTCTTTGATGTGGATTTATCAACGTCACTTAAAGAAATTAAAAAATTTATCCCATACTTAACCGATCACCAAATAATTATCGGCTCAAGAAACCTGAAAGAATCAAAGATAAAAAAAAGGCAGCCATTATTGAGGAGCATTTTAGGAAACATATTTCCATTATTTGTAAGATTCTTGCTGATAAAAGACATTAAAGATACTCAATGCGGTTTCAAGATGTTCAGAAAAGAGACAATACAACCCATATTTTTAAAACAGAAGATAAATGGCTTCGCATTTGACGCAGAAATACTTCTCATAGCAAAAGAAAATGGATACAAAATAAAAGAGATACCTGTAGAATGGACAAACTCAGATGAGAGCAGACTTAATATATTTAAAGATTCAATATTAATGGGAATTGACATCATAAAGATATTTATAAACAAAAAAAGAGGATATTACAATGGAGACTAAACTTATGATTTATTTATTGGTCGCATTCTGCGCACTTCTTGGAGCGACAGGTCAGATCTTTTTCAAATTAGCATCTGAAGACATAAACGCAAACATAGTATCCTGGCTCTTCAATTACAAATTGATGATAGGTCTATTCTTTTATGGTTTAGCGACAGTACTTTTCGTAGTGGCTCTTAAGTTTGGCAACTTATCAATCCTTTACCCGATTATAGCCACAAGTTACATATGGGTCACACTTTTCTCAAAAACATTCTTAGGTGAAACGTTTCCTACATTTAAATGGGCAGGATTGATCCTGATTATCGCAGGGATAGGGATCATAACCCGATAAAGGTGCACCTATGTCAAAAATACAATCAAAAATCAAAGATATAGGACTGCCGGATAAAAAGATATTGATAATTTTCACATTGGCGACCGCATATTTTCTGTTCCAGCATTATATCTCACTTTCCTGGGATTTCTCATCCTATGTAGAGAATGCAAGATACTTATTCTCAGATGGAAGTTACTTTGAACCATTAAGACCACCTTTGATGCCCTTCTTGCTAGGCCTATTGAGCATATTTGGTTTCAGGATGGCAGAATTCGTATACATCATCCTTGCCTCAGCACTTTTCATGCACTCCAGCCAGAGACTTGCAGACTCGCTTAACTTTGATAAGGTCGCATTCTATGCACTTAGCCTGACACCTTACATCTTAGTCAACGGCCTTTACAATGGCACAGAACTCTTATCGATCGCATTCCTTGAACTGTCAATCGCAATGCTGATAAGACAGAAATCCATTTCTGGATTATATCTTGGACTGAGCGCACTTTCAAGGTACACGGGCCTTGCACTATTCCCATTACTTTTCATTATTGGAAATGTAAAAAAGATCACAAAGGCTTTCATATTATTCGGGACACCATTAGGTATCTGGTTCATCTACAACTACCTGAAATGGGGTAATTTCTTCACGAGCATAGCCGACCAGTACGCGAACAACATCCTTTACAGGGAATATCTCATACGCCCTGTCGAACCTGTACATTTCCTGATTGTACTTAACATATTCGCACCATTTTTCATACTGGGACTAGGAATTGAGATATACAATTTCACTAAATACATCTATAGCAAAAGAAACAGCATAATCACTGGCATAAGATCAACCTTTGATGATAAAAAGGCAGAGCTGATAATGTTTGCAGTATTGGTATTTGCAGTAATTTCATACTCAAACATACCGATCAAGGATTCAAGATACCTCTTCACACTCACACTTCCTGCAATATACTATTCATATATCGGGATAAGATATCTGGCGGATAAGATAAAAAGACCGATAACGACTGTAGCGATCATCATGTTCTTATTATCATTTTCAGCAATCCTGGGCTCAGAGATCGTAAAGGTTGAACAATTACCCATAAGACCGTTAACACCCTATTATGACACTCCTGACAGATACTTAGATTCAATAGGCATCCTGAAAGACAAAGGTCTTGAAAACTGTTCCATCATGTCCAATGCCTGGGTACTTATGAACTATCTCGGCCAGACCTCAAACGATTTCCCACGGCAGCAATTTGTTGAGGACGAACTTGACAGAGGAGAGATCATGATAATGTTCTATTCGGTAGGCGAACCCGAATATGTACGAGACAAAGAATTCATGGATTTGTTACCGACAATCCATAAGACCAAAGAATACATCATCCTCGGAGAAAAAAATGCATGCCTACCGCAAGAAGTTGTAGACAGCTCATATCTCGAAAAACTAGACGATATAATATACAGGATGCAGGGCACACACATAAACACGAATCCATGCATCATACTTTTCGGCAGGAAACCATTGCTTGAGAGATCCTGCAACCTGATAAACATGAACGGATTCAGACTGGACGAGAACAGATGGACAGGTGCCTAACCCTCAAAAAATTATTTATCAATAATATCCTTAAACCACCATGTATCGTCATCAAAAGAACACTTAAGTACCGTTTTATAAGTCTGAATAATTTGTTTTAACCATTCTTTTTCAATATCCATAAAAGAAGGAAATTCTGTCATTTTAAGTTTTATTTTTTTAATATTATGCCACTCATCTTTATAATCAGTTATAAGAGGTTGTTCAAAACTACTGTCTATAAATTTAATATTTTGATTAGCATCAATTAAGATATTATCTGCTTTAGCATCACACCACACCCAATTATTTTGCATGGTTCTCACAACCTCTTCAATCTGATTTATTGTATCATCATTTAAAAAATCATAATAATAAGATAATAGTTTATAATTATTTCCAAAATATTCTACAAGCAATCCTTCATAGGATAAATTATCTCTTGTCAATTCGGAATGTTTATCTGAAACAACAAACCCTTTTACATCCGGAAATAATTCCGGAAATATATCCTTACCTTTTTGTAGACCCAATATAGAACAAAAAATATGATGTACTGCATTTTCTTCAATAAATTCATCTTTTTGTATCTGTTTAAATGCATATTCTTTACCATTATATTCAACACAAGTCACATCATAAGAAGTACCATTACCAAGAGACCTTATTCTTTTTAACTCAGAAATATTTATACATTCAATATCGGGATATAACAATGAAAACGATGAATGTTCACTACCATTTTTTTTAAAAAATGCATATTTAATCATATTCTCAAGAACATAATCCACAGATTCCATAAATGACATCCTAGAAATAAATACGATTTAACTTTAAAAACCCTTCTTTTTTCATCATTTCATATACTCTTCTTCCCACCGATCCAACTCTTCATCGTCAAATTCGCGAGAGATCTCAGCCTTTATCTCTTTCTCTTCCTTAAATTGATCCTTTATCCTGAAACCGAAAATGACCCCGCCGATAAACCCGGCCACATGCGCACCATAAGCGATATTATCAGGATTGACACCCGTGATTATGCCCACGACATCAAAGAACACATAAATGACTGCATAAAACAGCATAGGAAGAGGCACAGCAATATATATCATCATCCTTGGACGAAGCACGGAAAGGATGCCTATTATCCCGTATATGGCCCCGCTTGCACCGATAGACACACTTAAAGGATACATCAATATTGTCGCCAATCCTGCAAAGAGCCCGGACAAGATATAACCGATAAGAAACTTTTCAGACCCGATTATCCTTTCAAGGACTATACCGAAAAGTCCCAGCGCAAACATATTGTACAGCAAGTGCTCAAACCCGGAATGGAGAAACATCGAGGTCACAATGATCCATGGTTCAGCTATGAAGTTAGGCGGGTAAAGCCCGAACATCTCGACGATGACCGGAAAAAGCGCTTCCAGTATAAGTATGACTGTATTGATGAAAATAAGTATGATCGCATAATTCTTAAAACTTTTTTTACCCTCAGCCATACCGTATTTTACATCTGAAACTATATAAGAACCGAGATGAAAGCCGAAAAGCGAAAGCTTTATAAACTATCACTACTATATAATTACAACTACTCACAAAGAGTAAATATATTCGAGGTGCAAATGATATGATTAATGATATGGATAATGATATGGATAATGATATGGATAATGATATGGATAATGATATAAATGATGAAAGTTATGATACCGGTTTTGGTCTAGGATATCCAAAAAAAGTAGATGATGATGTTTTAACGGTTCGAGGATATGAAAGAATACCCGCAAATCAGATACCATCAGAACATTATGTTCCCTCCCTTGTTGCAAGTGCAATTAAAGCAACAATAGATGAAAAATATGGTGGTGTAGATCCAAATACTGAAATTATGGAAAATAGACCAATACATCAATCGAATACAGAGAGTTACATACCAGTAGATGAACACACTTCAATATTGGTGACGTAATTATGGATATAGAACAGATCAATTCAATGATAACTGAGTACTTAGAACCAATAGACAGAGAAATAAAAGGATGGATAGGTATAAAAGAAGAAGTAGATGATAATAAATCCGATCCTACTGAAAGTGTTTATATCCTTGAATTAGCAAGCCTAGATGAACATCCACCATTATTTTCAGGATATGCCTATCTCGTACCTATAACAAAAACAGATGGTGATTTAGAGATTGGTAAAATATTAAGATTGAAAACACCTCTAACTGCAACTGAAGAAGCAAAATATATAGAAAAAGCACAATTTAACTAATTCTTTAATTTTTAAATCTTTAACCAATTCTTTTTTTCATTCCCAACACCTAAAAAAACAGAAACTCATTTATATACCCTGATGACATCTTATCATTAGGTAACAGATATGGAACGTTTCAATTCAAAGACCACAAGAAAAGACAGAAGATCAATAGCCTATTTCAGCATGGAGATTGGCATTGACGAAAAAATCCCAACATATAGCGGCGGTCTTGGAATTCTCGCAGGAGACACGATAAAAAGCTGTGCAGACCTGAATGTACCCGTAGTCGCAATAACTTTATTATATCGAAAAGGATATTTCCAACAGAAACTGGATGCACAAGGTAACCAGACCGAACAGGGTGTAGAATGGAAACCCGAAGATTTTCTTAAGAGATTGGATAAGACCATAACCGTCAACATAGAAGGTAGACAGGTCCATATAGCTGCATGGCAATATGACGTAAAAGGTGCAGATGACTACAGTGTCCCCCTGATATACCTAGACACAGACCTTGAAGAGAACAATGAAGCAGACAGACGCATAACCCACCATCTTTACGGCGGAGACCAGAGATACAGACTCCAGCAAGAGATTGTCTTAGGGATCGGCGGAATAAGGACAATCGAAAACCTGGGTTACAGGAACATACAGAAATACCACATGAATGAAGGTCATTCAAGCCTACTCGTACTTGAGCTCCTGAGAAAGAACAGCATAAACTCAGAAATGCTGAACCTGAAGAACAAGAACTGCATAAGAGAAAGATGCGTATTCACAACGCACACACCGGTTCCCGCAGGCCACGACCAATATGATTTCAATCTTGTAAAAGAAGTAGTAGGCGACATAATACCCTTCAATGAACTTGAGACTAAATGCCACAACGGAAAACTTAACATGACATATCTGGCTCTTGACAACAGCCAGTACATAAACGGTGTCGCAAAAAAGCACGGAGAAGTATCAAGAGACATGTTTCCCGGGTACCTGATAGATTCAATCACAAACGGTGTGCATTCAGTCACATGGACCTCTAAACATTTCAGCAGACTTTACGATAAATATATCCCCGGCTGGAAAAATGATTCATTCACATTACGATACGCATTGAACATACCCGGCGATGACATCTGGAACGCACACATCAAAGCAAAAAAAGACCTTTTTGATTACATAAAGAAAACTACCGGCACAGAGATGAAACCGGAAGTGTTCACTATAGGTTTCGCAAGACGAAGCACAGCCTACAAACGCGCAGACCTTCTGTTCTCAAGCATAGAGAGACTCAAAAAGATAGCGAAAGATGTAGGAGAGATACAGATCATATACGGCGGTAAAGCGCACCCGAATGATGGTGCCGGAAAAGACCTGATAAGAAACATATTCAAAGACATGGAAGACTTAAAAGGTAAGATAAGATGCGTATATCTAGAAAATTATGATATAGAGATTGCAAAAAAGATGGTTTCAGGAGTAGACATCTGGTTAAACACACCACTCCGCCCTCTTGAGGCATCAGGAACATCCGGCATGAAAGCCTGCCATAACGGCATACCGAACCTGAGCATCCCAGACGGTTGGTGGCTTGAAGGACATCTGGAAGACATAACAGGCTGGTCCATCGGTGACAAGAACCCAGACAATTCAAGATGCGACGACGCAAAAGACCTGTATGACAAACTGGAACATCAGATACTGCCTAAATACTACAAAGACAGGAAAGCCTGGACCAACATAATGAAACATTCAATCGCCTTCAATGCATCATTCTTCAATACGCACAGGATGATCCATCAATATGTTCTCAATGCATATTTCAGGTAAAAATAATTAAAATACAATTATTTTTTTAAACCAATCAGCAATCAACTTAGCTGCATCTTCTCTTTTTGGATAAAGGTTGTGATTACCACCATTAACAATAATCCTTTCCTTAATCCCACTCACATTTGAAAAATAATCATCAGTTTCAGAGACCGGCACTTTATCATCTTCAGAACCGTTTAAGAACAGGAAAGGACATTTGCTTTTACCTATCAAGCTAGGCAGATCATAATTATCCAGATCATCCCAGAATCTAGAATCAATGCGTGTAACAGACCCATCAGACCGTTTCATTTCTGAAATACCTAAAGGATTATACCCATTTCCCGAAATCTCAAATATGTTTGATATGATATTTTTAGGATGTGATATTGACCCAGTAAAAACGATAGCTTTGACATCAGGATTGAGCGCCACAGTAACCGAAGTGCCAAAAGATTGCGCAATGATACCCACATTATCAGCATCCACATCAGGATCAGATCTGACAGAATCAATAATTTTTGAAAGCTCATCTTTCTGTTTAGTAATGGTTGTATTAATGAAATCACCTTCACTTCCACCGCAACCGGAAAAATCAAACCTATAGACCAAGAAACCGGAGGATGCAAGTTTTTTAGAGATTATATCAAAAAGACCATATTCCTCTTTAGTTACACCGAAACCATGCACAAGGACAATAGCTGGATATTTGTCTTTTTTAGCAGTAGGTATTGCTTTCAATCCAGATAAAGTTTCACCAGAATCATTCTTTATTGAAATCTTAACTTCAGCCATACAGATGATTGTCATCACGAGTTTATATTTTTTGATACACAAAAAACCAACATTTAATAATCTTCTAATTGAATATAAAATCATGTGCCTTGCAATCCCTGGAAAAGTCATAAAGATAGATGATGATAACGCAACCATAGACTACAATGGCATCACGAAACAAGCAAAGATAACAATTATCTCTCCGAAAATCGGAGACTACGTCTTGGTGCATGCAGGATTTGCGATTGAGATTCTAAAAAAAGACAGAAAAGACGATACAATTTAAGTGATGCCTGTGGATACCGATACAGAAAATATAATTTCAGAGATAAAAGAGATAGCAGAAGATATCAACAGACCAGTAAAGATAATGGAAGTCTGCGGCACACACACACAAACAATAGCAAAATATGGCATCAAAACCCTCCTACCAGAAAATATACAATTAGTAAGCGGTCCCGGATGTCCGGTCTGTGTCACACCCCAAAGAACAATCGATTCGGCAGTACGGCTTGCGCAGAATGGAATACCCATCGCCACATACGGTGACATGCTGAAAGTACCAGGAACTGAGATGTCTTTAGAAGTTGCAAAAGAAAATGGTTCAAAGGTATTCATCGTAGAATCAACAATTGATGCACTCAAACTGAAGACAGAATACCCAAATCTAGTATTTCTAGCGATAGGTTTTGAGACAACGACACCCATGACTGCCTGGGCAGTAAAAAACGGTCTTGACATCATCTGCGCACACAAGACGATACCTGAAGCCATGAACGTGATAGTCTCAAACCAAGATAACCAGATAGACGGTTTCTTAAATCCAGGCCATGTATCAGCAATAATCGGCACAAGACCTTACAGAGATATCAATGCACCACAAGTGATAGCAGGTTTTGAACCTGAGGACGTCCTAAAATCCATACTGATGCTACTGAAACAGATAAATACAGATAGAAAGGAAGTAGAAAACAATTACACTAAAATTGTAAACGATGACGGTAACAAGAAAGCAAGAGCCTTAACATCATCAATATTTGAAACCTGCGACTCAGAATGGCGCGGCATAGGAATTATAAAAGACAGCGGTCTGAAATTAAAAAAACAATATCAAAATCATGATGCAATGGAAAAATACAGAGAACTGCTCAAAGATCTCCCAGAACCTAAAGACAACAAAGGATGCAGGTGTGCAGATGTCATAATGGGTGTCATAGAACCAAAAAAATGCCCATTATTCTCAAAAGTGTGCACACCCGACAACCCGACCGGACCTTGCATGGTGGGAACTGAAAGTGCATGCAAGATTGCATATAAATACAGAGGTGACGACAATGCCTGAAAAGACAATCAAACTAAAGCACGGTGATGGCGGCACACCAATGTCAGACCTGATATCAGGTATAAGGCAATCCCTTGAATTCACAGGCGACTGGAAAGGAACACTTGACGACGGCGCATACCTTAAGGCAGGCGACAAGTATCTCGTATTCACCTCAGATTCATACATCCAGAGCCCATACTTTTTCCCGGGTGGCAACATAGGCAAGCTCGCAGTCACAGGAACGGTGAACGACCTTGTAGTCATGGGCGCAGAACCCCTCGCATTGACATTATCAATCATAATTGAAGAAGGATTCAAGAAAGAGCACCTTGAAACGATAATTGACTCAGTGAACACACTATCAAAAAAACTGAAAGTCCCGATTGTCACAGGCGACACCAAAGTCATGCCAAAAGGACAGCTTGACGGCATAGTCATAAACACCGCAGGCATCGGCACCACAAAAGACATCATAAGAAACGAGAACATTGCACCAACTGATAAAGTGATAGTTACAGGCACAATTGGAGACCATGGTGGCGCAGTCCTTGCAACACGGTTTGATTACAGGACAGATCTGATATCCGACTGCAGACCGGTACTTGACATCATGCAACTGCTTAAAGGAAAGATCAAATCCGCAAAAGACCCGACAAGAGGCGGTATCGCATCCTGCCTGAACGAACTTGCAGACAAGGCAAAAGTAAAGATAACAATCGATGAAGAGACCATACCTATACGAAAAGAGACACGCGCAATATGCAACATCTTAGGCATTGACCCGTTGACTTTGGCCTGTGAAGGTCGCGCACTACTCATAGTTTCAGAAGATGACGAAAAAGAAGTCTTAGAATTATTGAAGAAAGACCTGTGCCCCGATGCAATAACAATAGGCACTGTCAGTGAAGGAAAAAAAGTCATCTTAAAGACAAAGATTGGAGAGCGATTTCTTGACAACCCAGGCGGAACAGGCGTACCTAGGATCTGTTAAAAAATCAGTTGATTATGTTATGACCACCAAAGCATAACATTTATATATCTAATTGATTCATTTTATTGTATGGGAAACGATGAAACAGTATCTGAAAAACCTACAGAGTATATATGTGACTTAGAAGAATCAAAACGACATGAATTAGGTAATGCAGCAAAAGAAATTAGTGCAGGATATAATAAGTTACGTGAAATTCTTATTGGAGATGGATTTTTTGGAGAAATAATTCAGGCTCATAGAAGTATTTGA
Organism: Candidatus Nanohaloarchaea archaeon; assembly: GCA_030671745.1. GTDB lineage: Archaea > EX4484-52 > EX4484-52 > EX4484-52 > GLR71 > GLR71. The sequence goes on along the minus strand of DAOVHT010000015.1, from coordinate 4,447 downwards.
TATTATTGAAAATTATGCGAAACATAAGGATATTGGCGTTATAGCAGATAAATATCAGTTGTCCCAAGGATATATTGCAGATGTCCTTATATTGATTGGATATACTGATGCAGAATTGAGCAAAGAGGATTAAATTCTATTTTAAAAATAAGACAATCGCTTCTAAATAAATTAATATAAAAATAAGAATTATTCATCATTTACTGCAAACCAAAGAGTTAACATTGCATCAACCAATTTTGCACCATCTAAATTATACACATTAATCATTGTGTTCGGTAATTTATCATCCCAACCTTCATTATTCTGAAAATATAAAATATAATCATCCATATTATTTCCTTTAATTATCAATGGCGTAAGATGATATGTCCGTAAGTCATCTTTTCCGTCTTTTTGTTTGAAATTAAATGAACCCATATCTTCAACATATTTAAAAGGTACTTCGGTTTCAGGCATATGGTTTACTAAATTAAGAGCTTTCCCAATAAAATTAATGAAATCATCTTTTGAATCATAATATATGACAGCAGGGTCTAAATTAATATTAAAATCATATCGTTTATCTGTAGTTTTTTCAAACATACTGACAAGACTACGGGTTATCCAAAAATATTTAACACCTTTTATGCCACTGGGTGTTTCTTGATTAATATACTTTGACGGATTTTCTAGAAAATCCTCATACATCTCAGTAACAGTGGTTGGTTCAACAGATTTTGGAATAATGTGTGGAGACATATAAAATATTTTTAGTCAATTTTTAAATAAGTTTCTACAACTAATAAATAGTTAATTAACATCAATTAGATCCCAAAACAGATCCAATCTGCCCAAAACTGATACCGCCATCACCGGCAGGCACCTTTGAATTGACAAGCACACCTTTCTTTATCATATATCCTGTAACATACCGATTATAAGCCACCCCACCAGAAAAGACAATAGGCAAGTCACCAGATAAAGATTCTGCAATCAGATACAATCCACGAGCAACATAATCAAACACAGTTGCAACAAGCCGTGATTTATCTTTATCTTTATTTTTCCACAAGAATTCAAAAAGTATTGTAGTATTAAGTATTGAAATTCCCTCTTTTTCTTCAATCACAGGCTCAAGAACATAAGGAGTTGCACCCGATACAGAACTTTCAAGAGAAATTGCAGGCTCACCCGAATATGTCCTTGTATCACAGACACCAAGAAGTGCAGATGCAGCATCAAAGATACGCCCGTAACTTGTAGTCTTCAAGATATTAAAGTCCTGTTCAATCTGTTTCCCCCAGATACCCGCAGAACTACCAAACACTTCTGAAAGTTCAGCATCAGTCAGAAACCTTGACAAGATACCAAACAGCATCTTTTTAGGTTCTTTAACTGCCGATTCACCACCGACAAGCATCTGTTCCGAAAGATGCCCAACACGCTTATGGTCACCATCTTTGACAGCAAATACCTCACCACCCCACAACCCATCATCAAGCCCATATCCTGAACCATCACAAGTTATACCGACAAAAGATGAAAGCCCGTGCTCAAGCCCGACCGAATAAGCATGAGCCACATGATGCTGAATTGGAACTACCTTGGCACCAAGCCGTAAAGCCAATTCTGAAGCATACTTTGTAGAATAATAGTCAGGATGAATATCACAGACGACAATAGATGGTTTTGATTTAGTAACCTTCAGGAAAAACTCAATATTTTTCTCCCAGAGAGATGTCACCTTGGCATTTGAAAGATCACCCATGTGCTGAGACATAAAGACCTTACCATCCTTATAGATTGAAAATGTATTTGACTCGTCAGCACCTAAAGCAATAATCTCAACATCTTTTTTAACCCCAACATCAATAGATTTAGGTGCAAACCCGCGCGACCGTCGAAGCAACATACTTTTATCATCAATGACTTTAACGACAGAATCATCAACTCTATTGACAATCGTCCTATCATCAGAAAGTTCAAGATTCACCATAGACTGAGACTCTGTACCCATAGGTTCTCCTGGTAAGTTGCAGGAGGTCATAATTAAAGGTACATCAACCCTATCTAAAATTAGATAATGTATTGCAGCATAAGGCAACATGATACCGATGCTATCAAGTGGCGAGACCTCTGAAAAACTATCCTTATCCTTCTTTTCAAGGACAACGATAGGTCTCTCTTTTGAAATTAAAAGAGACTTCTCAACATCAGACATGACAGCAATCTCAGAGACAGATGAAATGTCTGAAACCATGATAGCCAATGGTTTTGTCTGTCGTCTGATAAGTCGCCTAAGCGCCTTTAAAGCATGAGGATTAGTCGCATCACAACAAAGATGATATCCGCCCACACCTTTGATTGCAACAATCTTACCATCTTTCAATTCAGTGACCGCGCAATCAACAGCCTCAATTGAAGTTGCAATCACCTTACCATCTTTAAAGAAACTAAATTTAGGTCCACAGTCATGACATGCAATAGTCTGCGCATGATACCTCCTATCAGAAGAATCATTATACTCTTTCTTGCACTTATCACACATAGGATAGAGAGACATCGAAGTCACATTACGATCATAAGGCATATCACTTGTAATAGTGAATCGCGGACCACAGTTGGTGCATGTAGTAAAATGATATTTATGCCGTCTATTTTTTGAATCATTTAGTTCGCGCAGACAGTCCTCACAGATTGCAGTATCAGGCAGAATCTCAGTACTGCCACTACCGAACTTAGACCCTAAGATCTCAAAATCAGAAAAGAACGAATCTGAGACATCAGTCTCACAGATATTAATATTATCAATGACAGCCAAAGGTGGCAATTGACTCTTATCTTTCAGAATCTCGACAAATGCGCCATCATAAACAACAATCTCAACACCACCGCTTGTATTTCGGACATATCCTTTTAGCGCAAGCCTTTTAGCCTCACGATAGACAAAAGGCCGAAAGCCCACACCTTGCACAGCGCCAGAGACAGTTATTTTATAGAACATGCATTATCAATACTATATTGTAAAAGAAAATTTAAAAGAATGAAAAAATCATCAGCACACATTAGCGCCGTTCTTGATCATCTTATCAACGCTCAACAGTACGACATCTTTACCTTTCTCCGCTGCAAGAACCATACCCTGAGACTCGATACCGCGAAGCTTAGCCGGTTTTAAGTTCGATACGACAATGACCTGTTTGCCTTTCATCTCGCTTGCCTTATAATAAACTTTCATCCCGGCCACAATCTGCCTGACCTCAGTCCCTAAATCAACAGACAGCACATACAGCTTATCTGCTTCAGGATGATCCTTGACATCAACGACCGTGCCCACCTTAAATTTCAACTTGCTGAACTCTTCATAAGTTACCATACCATCACCATCATCTTTCTCACTTTTCTTTGAATCCTTCGCATCCTTACCAGAAAACATGACCTCAAATTTATCTACCTCTTCCTTCTCAATCTTCTTGAAAAGAATAGAAGGTTCACCAAGCTTCTGCCCAACCGTTAAAACAGTACCACGAGATTTACCGACATCATCCTTGTACCCTAACTGTTTCCACAAAGCTCTTGAAGACACAGGGACAAACGGATAAAGAAGCCTACCGATAGACGAACACAGATTAAGGCACACGTTAAGCACCGTACCGCACCGCACCTTATCAGTCTTCACAAGAACCCAAGGTTCATTCTTCTGGAAATATTGATTAGACAGGTTAGATATCTCAAGGACAGTCTTCAAAGCTTCCTTCAATTCAAATGTCTCCATCTTAAGGGCATATTTCTCTTTAAGTTTTTCAACCTTATCAATAACTTTTATGTCCTCAGATGAAAGTTTACATTCAGGAACTTCACCGAAATGTTTCTTTGAGAATGACAACGTTCTGAACAGGAAATTACCTATGTTTGCAACAAGCTCATTGTTAGTCTTATCCATCAAATCCTGCCAACTGAAATCATAATCTTTATGTTCAGGCAATGTCACAGACAGATAGAATCTCCATACAGATGGTTCAATACCTACCTTACCCAGATCAGATGTAAATATACCCACATTTCGACTCTTTGAGAACTGTTGACCCTGATAATTAAGGTACTCATTTGACGCCACATAATCAGGAAGTGTCCATTTATCATTAGACATCAATTCAGATGGCCAGATTATAGTATGGAACGGTACATTATCTTTTCCTAAAAAATGAATGATTCTAGTATCATCAGATTGCCACCAAGTTTTCCAATCTTTTTTCAAGTGATCACGAGTGAATGCAATATAACCCACAGGTGCATCAAACCATACATAGAACACCTTGTCCTCATACCCAACTTTAGGTATCTTAGTACCCCATTTAAGATTACGGCTGATACATCGTGGTTCAAGCCCTTCCTTGATCCAGGCAAGTGGCATGTTACGGGTTACACCTTTCCAATCCTTTTTGGATTCAATCCATTTCTTAAG
>DAOVHT010000014.1 GCA_030671745.1 Candidatus Nanohaloarchaea archaeon | reverse complement strand
AATATACAGTAATTGTTATGTTGTCTTTTGTATTTTCTGGAGAGATAGAAGATATATGAGTTCTTGGTGTATAAAGGTAATTTATTATGTTTGTCATCAGTGTTGCTCGAGTTTGCTCATTGTAAGATTCATTATCATAATATATAGGATGCAATATTGATTCAAAACCCAGACCGAAATATACTACTTTGTGTGTCGTGAGGTCTGAGGCTATTGCGATGGTATTATACATTAAAAACTTATCGTTCCCATTATTTAAAGATGTGACAACATCAAATAAATTATAAGATCTAGAATCATCAAATGCATTTATATGAGAAAGTACACGGGCAGTATCGTGTACATCGGAATCAAATTTTAATGAAGTTGGATAGATTGAATTTTCTTCTGAAAGATAAAGATCATAAATCGTATTTGACCCATAACTCATCAACCATACGCCATTCAGTGGAGAGTTAATATTCATATACATATTAAAAAAATCAGAATAAGATTCATATTCTCTAACTGCTGCATAAGTGCTGCTCATAAAAAAAGCGCCACCCGTATTGAGATAAGTTTTAATATTTAATATATCACTATAAGTCAAGGTAGAATCAGATTGTTCACCTGTAAACCATATCACAATATCATAATCTGACATGAACCCATATGTTGGACCGTCATCATCACCTGATACCCATTCAATATCATAGTCAACACCATAGTTATAATTATTTCTAACTAATGCATCAGTATAATAAGATGTATACTTACTATTGCCCTCATCACTATCTGCAACAATCAATATCTTAGGTCCTGCAGATATTGCAAAACCCAAAGAGGATAAGTATAAAATAACGATTAAGACAGTTGAAAAAATTACAGTTTTATCCCTAATTAAAGACCTATGTCTGTGCATAGTATATAATTATCAGAAGGGGTATATATAGGATAATTTTTTATCTGTTTTTTAGGCACCATAACCCCTTAAATCCGAACAAAAAAATACAGAAAATGGGACCCCTGTGAATTTCACAGCAACCACATATAAGGTTGACCAATAATGACACCATTCGCTTGCGCTCAGGTGACATGTCAGTCCGATACTTCTTTGCGCAAATTACAGATAATAAACATTGACTTCACACAGGGTGTGAATGTCAACTGCGCGTCGACGGAGCATCGGTCGTTTTGAACACAGGTCTGAGGACCCCCAGCCCACAAGGATGACCAATGTAGACAATGAAGGCACGATGCCTTCAATCGTTAGCTACCCTAAGGTCCCATAATACAAATATCAGTCAAGGACTTTTATATCTATTGCGCCACGGTACTGGCAGATGCCTATGTTTCCGCATCTGCGTTTGGCAAGGATCTCTACTTTACGGCCGAGGTCTGCGCATTGTTTCTTTACAGTCTCTTCAAGGTCGTCATAATCCTCGGCAGGGACGAAAGAGTAATAGTTTATGATGCCGCCCTTTTTTACTTTCTGTAAGGCCAGGTCTAAGAATTCGGGTGCGTCTTTTGGAGCAGGCATCATGATGCGGTCGAACTTCTCCGGGAAGTTAGGCACTATGTCTTTGATATCACCTGTAAAAATCTCAATCTTTCCTTTCAGGCGGTTCAGTTTCAAGCTCTCTGCAAAAAGTGCTGTGGCCTCAGGGTTTATCTCGACAGCCTTTATCGTGACATCGTGCACTTTTGCAACATTTATCGGGAACGGGCCGATGCCTGCAAACATGCAGACGATGGTCTCGCCATCTTTTACCTGCGCAGTTATACGTTCACGTTCAGTGCCCAGTTTAGATGAGAAATATGCTCTTGTCGGGTCGGCTTTAAGTCGTATGTTGTTCTCAGAGTAGATGGTGTCGGTCCTGTCACCGATCAAGGTCTCATATTTGCCAATCCTGTATTTTCCTGAGACATCATCAATCTTTCTCAAGACTACTTTTATGTTCTTGTGGAGTGCGCAAAGGGTCTCGGCCATCAGCATCTTATGCTGCTCTATCTCTTCAGGCACCTGGATTATCGCGATGTCGCCTATAATCTCAAAAGCACGATAGATGTATTGCTCGTCTTTTTCAGGAATCTTGCCTTTAAGCGCTTCTTTTAGGTTCATAGAAGGACTTTAGGGGTGATATATTTATATGATTAAGTGTAATATATAGTATGGATTCTATTTATATGATGTTAAAATGGATACTGAATCAAAAAGATGAAGACGGAATATTCAGATATAATGGCATGACTTATCTCCCCGCAGAATATTTGTCAGAACATGATTTGGATGGAAAACCTTCTGAACAAGAACATCCTATCGAATTTCAGGTTGATAAATATTTAGAAGGAAAACAACCCATACCAGAGGTTCCTGTTAAGATTACAGCAGTAGCAAATGAAAAAGGTATCACAATTCAGTATACTGCTGATTTTGGGAAAATGATTTTTGATGAGATCAAAGATATGATCTATGAAAACTATATTGAGATTGTTGATAATCTGCTAATGAGAGAAACCGAAGCAACTGACAATCACGTCTTGGCTATTGCTGATAATTATGATTACCATAAAATCATTGCCAAGGATGAGAAATACCAAGAGTTCATAACAAAAAAGCTTAATGAAAAAATAGGTAAGGACCTCAAACATTACGAGGAAGATTTAGGTATTCCTCGAGAGAATCTTGTATCAGCTGTCAGAAATGGAATCAATCGAAATGATATCATACCTACCCCTTGCGTGAATTATACATCTAAACGAACATATTCTCCAGATGACGATGGATTTGTAAAAATACCAGTAGACAACACAGCAATATTAAAAATAATCAGCACTATGTTTAAAGATAAAAAAATTATCAAAGAAAGAACTGTCTCAGGATCAGTAGATGCTTTCTTGTCACAAAAGGCAAGTTAAAGATAAAAGATATAAATGCGCGATGATAAAATTAATATTAAGTGATATTTATGATTGAATTTCTATTTGCAATTGTTTTAGGTATGGGCAGTGTGGTGCTCGCTACGATTAGTATTGGGAATCTTGTTGATAAAAAAGAAGAAGTGTATGATATTTCTATATCGACACACAAAATTGATGAACTAAAATCAAATGAATCCAACACTCAAAATTTAGATATAAATGGAGAAACACATACATACACAATCTCAAAGATAGGTAATAATAAATTACTTATTGGAGAAAGTGACAAATCAATGGCAGATGCTATATTTCTAACGCGAATCGGCGACCAATATGTAGGACATACAGATGATCCAAATATTAATAAAATAGTTGATAAATTCAATGCATATGAAACAAAAAAAACATATAATCCTAAGAAAAGTTTATCAGATGAAATCGATTGGATTCAATAATAATGACTTCTCAAAAAGTTACACTGAAAGGTATTCTGGACAGTCTCGCCGAAGAATATGATGTAGATATTACAGATACTGCGCAAGAAACTATTTCTGAGTCAGATACTATAACTCCAAAAACAAAACCAGACATAAAAATCAAAAAGATTGAAATCGATAATGACCTCACACGAATTTCTGCCACAGTCATTGATAAACTTAGAGATCATTCAGGTACGATTAATTTAAACGAGGAATATTCAATAATATGCAACGGTCGTGAAGGCATAATCAATCTCGATGATGAAACTGTTAAATATGTGATAAATAAAAACATAGTTTATGAAATAAATGGAGACAAAGTTCTTTTTGATTTTATAATATTATACTATAATAAATATCAAACGTTTTCTGGCGCACACAAATCGGTAAGAGTCTCACAGTTAACATCTATTTCAAAAGAACGTAGGGCATACAGATCCCAATATTATTATCATAAATTCACAGAGGATGAAACAATACAAAAAGCAATACGAACGATAAAAGAAACTGAATTTTTTCATTTAAATGATAAAACTTAAAAAACTCTTCTTTGAATTATTGATTATGTTATACTTGATAGGTCTTGGTATCGGCGATGAGAAAGATATCTCATTGCGAGGGATTGAAGCGTGCAAGAGCGCGAAAAAAGTCTATATCGAGCTCTATACGTGCCCGCTCGTGATTGATATCGCCAATCTTGAGACGATAATTGATAATAAGATTGAAGTCCTTGACAGAAGTGGAGTTGAGGAGAGCGGTAAGATTATTGAGTCTGCGCTCAATAAAGATACTGTGCTTCTTGTAGGCGGTGATCCGTTGTCGGCGACCACGCATACAGGACTCATACTTGACGCTCGCGCGAAAGGGATCGATGTCAAGATAATCCATTCATCATCAATATTTACTGCAATCGCTGAATGCGGCCTGTCACTCTACAAGTTCGGCAAGGTCGTGAGCCTGCCAAAACCGCAGGACAATTATTTCCCGACATCACCCTATGACAATATCTACGATAATCTGCAGTCGGGAGCACATACACTTCTTCTTCTGGATATCGGCATGAGCGCGAATGATGCAATCTCTGTGCTAGGTGAGCTTGAAGATAAGAAGGGTTCAAAAATACTGTTACAAGAAACGAAGATTGTCGTGTGTGCGCACCTAGGCAAGAAAAGCAAGATAGGGTATGGAACTTTAAAGGAACTGAAAGATGTTGATTTCGGCGGTCATCCGCATTGCATCATAATCCCTTCCAAACTTAGCTTTTCAGAAGAGGAATTTCTTGAGAACATATCGAGATAAAGATAAATATATATTAACCTTAAGATAAATTAGAATGTGGTCGCTTATGGGAATTGACATCAACATATACCTTATTTCAGTTGTAATTGTGATGCTTATCGGCATCGTACTTGGTATGCGCAGGATACTTTCTCTTGAAGAGAAGATTACCTACATCCTGAGCATCATCAAAAATGAAGAGGATGATATAGACAGGAAAGTCTCGGTTTCTGGTAAGAATAAAATGAACAGAACTAAAATGCAAAAGAAAAAGAAGATTCTTTCTAAAATCAAGAAAAAGTAGTGGATTTCTATGAGTGTTGATGAACAGCTGAAGAGTGAGACATCCAAGTGGACCGACAAGTGCAAAGTTGCGGTTTCCGAAGTTAATTCGGTCGGCAAGAAAGGTGAAGAGTTCTTAGTCAATATCAAGGCATACATATCCGACACACAGCATTTTATTGATGAGGGTGACATGGTTCGCGCATTTGAGGCCATCGTCTGGGCATGGGCATGGTTGGAGATTGGGACTGATATCGGCGTTCTTGTCAAAAAGAGTTAGAGCTTGTTCTTTTTGAACGAAAGGTTTTGAGATGAATCCTTCTTTGGGAGAGAAAGGTTTTATACTAAATCATTCTTTTCAAACGAAAGGTTTATATAAATCAACAACCAGATATTAGTATGTTAAAAAGTAAATTAAAAGAAATAATGCTCGATCAAAGAGATTATTTTTTTGAAAAAAAAGAGATAATACAAAGAGACATCCTACTTAATAAATATATAGAAACACGGCAGATTGTTGTCATAACAGGTATAAGGCGATGTGGAAAATCCACCCTTATGTACTTAATTAAAGAAGATTTAATCAAAAAAACAGATAAGAACAATATATTGTATCTTAATTTTGATGATGAACGATTTATAGATTTCAAAATAGACGATTTCAACAATATATATTCAATATTTCTTGAAGAATTCAATCCAGAACAAAATAATATTGTCTTTTTCTTTGATGAGATACAAAATTCTTTAGGTTGGGAGAAATTCTTGAACAGGATGTATGAAAAAGGAATAAAAATATTTGTGACAGGTTCTAATGCAACACTTTTGAGTTCCGAAATTGCGACATCGCTTACTGGACGAAATGTAGTTTTAGAATTGTTCCCTTTTAGCTTTAAGGAATATCTTAAACTAAACAATGAAACATTTGAGAGTACAAAGCTCACAACTATTAAAAAAACAATGATTAAACGTAAATTCAATGATTATGTCGATATGGGTGGGTTTCCGCAAGTCCTGCGCGAAAATAATAAAGAATTGCTAAAAGACTATTACAACGACATATTCTATAGAGACATAATTGCAAGATATTCAATTACAAAAGTCAAGGAAATGAAAATCATCGGTAATTTCTTGGCATCCAATATAAGCAAGATATATTCATACAACACATTAAAAGAAATAAGCGGAGTTAAAAGTATAAGTAGCATAAAGAATTATCTTGATTATTTCGAGAACAGTTTCATGTTTTTTGGAATGAATAAATATTCAGATTCATTTAAAAAACAGATGTTAAGCTCAAAAAAGATGTATTGCATAGATACAGGTCTTGCAACCACAATAGGTTTCAGCTTTTCAAAAAATTCAGGAAGACTTCTTGAAAATATGATATTTATAGAGCTTCGCAGGCGTGGAAAGGAGATTTATTACCATCATGATAAAAATGAATGCGACTTTGTGATAAAAGACAATAATAAGATAATTTCTGCGATACAAGTCACAAAAGAAATCAGTTCAGATAATGAAATGGGAGAATTGCAAGGACTTTTAGATGCAATGAAAACTTATGGACTTGATTCTGGACTTATACTCACGGAGGACCAAGAGGAGATAATTAAGATTGGTGACAAGACTATTGAATTAAAACCGATTTGGTTATGGATACTTGAATGATAAGTTTCTTAAAACATATATTAATCTGGAAGATACAATAAGTATCATGATCGATATTGTGTTTCTTTTTTTAGTGTTCTGTGTAGGGTTTGTCAGTGTCGGGGTTTTGGGCGAAAAGTGGAATAAAAAAGATGTAGTTACTACAATAGATAATAAAGTCCAACGGATGAGAAATCATAACAACCCCATAACCCGAAATATTGATGTAGAATTTGATAAGAATGTTAAAACAGCTGAAATTGATACAGATGAGAAGGTGATGTACCTTAATCCAGAGGATATATATAATGAAGTTACAGATACAATAAAGACGGTATATAATGTTAAGGATAATGAACTTCTTAAAGAATTCGGCATTGATAAAGCTGAGACTTATTCGGGTGATTCAAAGTATGTTGGAAATAAAGTCATTGATTCAATATTGAATCATGAAATTGGACATCGTATTTCTGAAGCCAGTGAAGTCGATGCTGAGCTTTACAGATCAATGAGAAATGGATATGATGAATTAAAAAAAGAAGATAAATTAGAATATGCAGTGTCATTCTATAACCTGGTCAAGAATGGTGCAGATAAAGGTTTTGAAACTGCAAAAGAAACATATAAACTATTAAAAGAACAGTATGGTGCGACAGTTGAACCGATAAAAGACCTTGTCAATGCAATGCTGGATGCTTCTGAGAATGTTAGTTATAAATCAAAAAGGTTTATTGATTGATTCTCAAACCAGATTATTTGAAATCGTAATTAATAATCATCATAGCCGTATCTGCCATAACGACCATATCTGCGCCTAAATATAGGATCCCCGCTTTCCATACGAGTTATCTGCTTCGGATCTACACCTTTTTTTGTCATTTTATCTGTTATTTTCTTTTGTTCAGCTTTAAGACGTTCTAGTTCATGTGTATCTCCATCATCACCCAAAGCATCCCTTTGTCGCACTATCTGCCTATAACGGTCTTCTAATTTCTTAATAGTATTATAACTACTGTTTCCCAACCCTAATAGACTTTTTACAACTACAAATGCGACATATAGTCCTGTCAATTGGAACACATCAGCAAGACCTATACGCACTGCATACCCGCCGATGATCAGAAGACCGCCGCTGTTGACGAATATGATGCCACCCAAAAGCATGAGGACTATTGTCATCGCATCCTTGTGGTCCGATAATATTGATGTCGAGCTTCCGCCTGACAATGATGAGCCGAACCCGACTATCATTAGGAAAAATAAGAGACCCACAAGTACTGTCATGCCACCCGCCGTTATGTTTATGAGGAAGAGCGCGAATTCAGAGAATACTGTCACATACATACCCATAACAAAAGCTATTATCGCATTTATCTTGTCATTGTTGAATAGACCAATCTTGCCTAAAATACCATAGACTAACGCAAACACTAGAAGCAGTGGCAGGATTATGTTGAACAGGCCCTGCTCTTCAAGACGTTGGAGAAGAAAGTCTATAGTGAAAGCCATGTCTGTAATTGGTTGTTCAAGGTATATATCTGTTTATGTGAGATAAACCAATAAGTAGGATTGATAAAGAATTAATTGAACGATGTGGAAGTTGAAAAACAGATAGGAACTAGGTTCTGGATTAATAAGTTAAAATAGTTTGATTCTTAGATGAAAATAAATAGATAAATAAAAAATAGATACAAAAAGAGAAAGTAATTAAAAAAGAAAAAAAGATTTTAATCTTGTTTTGTTGAGAGTTTTTCGTAAAGATTCATTTTTCTTGAAAAGATCCAAAAAGAATATCAATCTTATGTTGATATGTTTCAGGAACTATCTGATTGTGTTTAATGTTCGCTTCTGTAAATTTCTTTACAGTTGCAACTATTTCATCACGATCTGATAAATTATCAACTTTATCCATAAAGCCATAAATTATATCAAGAGGTACTACTTCTTTAATTGGAGCAGATAAGGTCATATCGGCGCCAAGACTATGTAATTTTGCAGAAACTATGCCAGTCCCATGATAATTGTCAATTTCTTCAATTGCAGATTTAGCATCTGAGATTTGGGAATTTCTAATTTTATCAGATTCTGTTTTTTCATCAGCAGTAAGACTTTCGGGGTGAGCATATTCGATTTCTCTTGGTGTATATGCTTTCGGTTCTAGAATATTACCCATAGGTGTGTTTGGTCCGAATATCTTGTCTATTGCTGCATTTGTTGCAGGATCTTCAATTCTTTGAGTATCTGATTTTTCGTAAAGTTCTTTATCTTTTAAGAATTGAGTATCACCCATAAGAGTAGTATATAACTTATTAAGAGACATCTTGGTCTCTTTTGTTAATGTACCATTCACTTCAAGGTTTGCATTGTAATCTGTTACAATGTCTCTTAGCTCATTCTCTTTAAGGCCTAATTCTTCAGCCGCCATAACATAACTTAACCTTACCATAATAATCACAATAAATTATGAGTGGCGTTTAACTTTATATATGTTGTTATAAAATAGGAGTTACAAATGGTTATTTCTTATCTTTTTCAAAGATGAAAGAGAAATCATTATTTTTAAGGTCATCAATAATAGGCCTTATGACATCTTTGTAATCGGAATTCCGTGCATGTCTTAATTACTTTCTTTAGAAATAAATTCAGTGTCTCCTGATTCTATGCGTTTTATTATATTTTCAATAGCACCCTTATATCCAGGGAGTTCTTTTTCGATTGCACCAAGATAAGAGATAATATTCTCTGGAGCATCAACAATTTCAGATTGTATGAAATTGCTATCTTTTAATTTACATATCAATGTCTCTTCAAAATGTTTAATTTCAGAACTATTAGGTATATTTGAATCTTGGATATCACTAACTATACCTTTTGCTTGTTCACTCTTTACTACATCACTAATACCTAATTTATCTAATAATGAATTATCTTCATCCCTTTTAGTGATATAGTCTAAAGGTGATTCTTTAGGGTCAAATATATTATTTGAAAGTAAAGCATTTTCACTTTTGATTTCTTTATTTCCAGAGTTATTTAATAGATTTGCCAGTATAATCGGTTTTATTTTTGTTGACAATCCAGATAACTTAGATTCATCAATTTCACCTTTACGGTATTTAATAAGTTCTAAAATTGCATCCGCAAGGTAATTATTTGGTATTTCTATCTCTTTTTTTGTTAGTCCTAAGGCACCTTTTATACCCTGGATTTTGCTTAATTTCTCAACAGGAGGCATTGCTTTAATTATATCACAGAAGGCATCACTTGTATCATTGTCAAAAATCATTTGTTTATTTTCATAAAAATCATTTAGAGATATGGTTCCCAAAGACATGTCTTTGTTATGTACTGCATAAATTATATTTCCAGTAAGAAAATTATTAACCATATTTTCGATTATAACATCATCACTTTTTTTAAGGTCATCATATACAGAATCATCAATATTAATATCATTTTCTTTTAACATATTAATTTCATATATGAGATTTTTTCTAGTATCTAATATTTTTTGATTTTTATCATCAAATATATTATTTGAACTAATAGCATCATTTGACTCAGATATTTCGGTTTTTAATGAATTAAGTTCATCGTTTATCAAATTATCTTTTATAGTTTCTGCAATCTGTTTTTTAGTTGAATCTTTTGGTGAATAAGTTATTATTGAATATAATATATTACATTTATTGTTTTCTGCACTGTCAAGCTCTTTTTGAAGAGTAGTTGTATATTTATCAATAAGTGAATCTAAAAGATCTGTATCTTGTGCTAGGTTTTCAAGATTAGATAAATCTTTATTTTCAACACCAGGAATTATATCAATGTCATTTGTGTTTTTAATATCAATAATATCAGCAATTTCAATATCTTTATCTTTTATTTCTGATGCAATTGCTTCTTTTTTTGCTTCATTATATGTCTCATCAAGACCTTCCAATTTGTCTGCGTGCTTTTCAAGAAGTTGGTATTTTTCGGTATTATCAGCTATTTCTTTGTAAGTTAAATTTTTAGTTTCATCGTTTAATTTATCAGTCAGACCATCCATATTCACTTTAAGAAGCTTATCTTGTTCGTCCAAAAGTTTATTTAAGGTTTTATAATCAGATTCATCTAATGATTCTTTTTTATTTATTATTGTTTTTGCATCTTTGTTGACACCATAATTATTTTTTGCTAAGTCAATCCCTTTGGATGCAAGATCTTTTGTTTTTGTTAAAGTCTCTTCTTTTGATGGAAGTTTCTCTTTTGTATTGTTATATGCAGAACGTATTGGGTTTTTTATTTTTCCTGCTAAAGAATATCCGAATTCTGAATGAATTTTATCTATATATTTTTTATGTTGTGAAAACGGAACATCTAAACTGGGAGTTAAATCTACAGCTTTGTATTGATTTATTTTGATTGTACCTAATGGTTTTTGTTCTACAGAATGGTATCTTTTTAATTGTTCTTCAAAACGAGTAGGATCAATACTTAAATCCTCAAATAATCTTTCCTTTAAATTGTTTATACCTTGTCTATCTAAAGTGTATGTCTTAGAACTACCACCATACTCCACAACAATCTTATCTTTTTTTCTAAGGATACCTAACCCAATTAATATTAAAAAAACTAAAAATGGTGAAACTATAATCAACATATAAAATAAATTCATATCATTTCACCATTTTATAAAATTCTTAATTAATAAGGGTATCCACATCAGCTAAAGTATCTTTTTCAAATTTCTTCTTCATGGCTTCTTGAACTGACAGTATTCTATGTTCTCGTGCTTCTTTATCTTTTATACGTTCAGTTATTTCTGCAATCTGCATTTTAATTTTGTTATTTACATCAGGAGTATTTCCTGCAGTTAATAATTTTAATTTCTCGTTTAACTCATTGCGGTCAGTTTGTAATTCTTTCCTCAAATCTTGTAATTCATCAACCATACCCACAACAACACCCTGAGTTGCTTTAAATGAATCGTTTTGTAAATCTGTTTCAATTTTATCTGTCTGCCAAGCTTTTTTTTGTTTAAAATGTTTTACAAGGAATGCACCAAATATACCTACAATAAACATCGCACCTACTACATAAAAGAATATTACACCATATCCTGCAATTAATGCTGGACCTCCAGTTACCATTATCAAAAAGAATCCTACAAATGAAAATGATATTATGTTTCTCCAATAATGTGCAGATTTTAAAATACCAAACCATTCAAGTGCAGCAACTAAAAATGCAGAAATAGATATTGCAGCAAATAATACAATTGCTGTATCTTGAGTAAATAAATTACTTAAAAAACCGAAAGGATTACTTATTGATATTGCTTGACTTCCAACAACATCTGCCGCGAAAACTGAAACTGCAGTATACAAAAGCGACATAATTATCGCAAAGATTGTCAAATTTAAACTTTTCATTTTTTTCATTTTAAAAACCTCATTATTTTATTTATGAACTAACTACCTCTTTAAGAGTATTCGCAGCATCGTTTAAGTGTTTATCACGATGTGCAATCATAAGTGTTAAACGCTGGTCTAAATCTTTTATTTCATTTTCTAGTTTTAAATATTGATTACTGGCTTTTGTTGTTTTACCGGAATCACTACTCTTTCCAAAAAATCCACCTTTACCGTTTGAAAACAAATTTTCCTGTTCTTCTTTTTTCTGTACCAATTCCGTTCTAGTTTCATTTATCTTAACTTCAATATTTTTAGACATATCATGAGATTGTTTCAAATGTTCAACATGCATCTGACCCATAGTAAAATGTTTTTGACCTTCAGCATACATATTCCTGTAACCCCAACCAAGCATTAGGATGAAAAGGAAGATATATAATAAAAATACTGTAGTCCCAGTCAAAAGAGACATCATAGATACAAAAAGCACTCTATAAATCCCAAGAGGTGCCATGAAAAATGCAAGAACAATAGACATAGACTTATGTGTTTTTTTATCAAAAAGATTAACTTTCTGAAGTATACCCCAGAACATTAGATATGCAAGCAATATAGGCATTATTATATAAAATAACAAATTTCCGCCACGAAGACCATAACCAGTACATCTTTCACTTGCATCAGTAGATGATATCTCACTTGCAGAATAAGTTGTGCCATCTTCTTTTAGATTACAGACCCCGAATGTATCAAGTATTAGAAAATAAACATCTGTCAGAAAACCTTCACCATCGCCACCATCAAGAAGACCACTTATTTGATAATCTGAAGGACCAGCTGCAGTAACACTGCCACCTATTAAAAAACCTGCAAATAAGACACATGCCATTAAAATAAATATCTGTTTTTTCTTTATCATGTTCATCTACTTGCACCTATTGTGTTCTTTAATCCTTTTATAATTTCCGCATTTCTGTTTGTTAAATGTTCACGCAGGATATCCCTATGCTCATCTAAATTTTGGATTTTTATATCCAACTTATTAATTTCTTCAGGATCAGTCAGTTTTGTTTTTTTAAATTTTAAATGTGATAATTGATTTGAGATATCATCAATTTGTCTGATTAATTTTTTTGAACCGTTTTTTGCATCTTTCATATCTTTGATATACATACTCCCTGCAGTAAAGTCACCAACACCACTTGCAAACATATACCGATAACCATATCCCAACAATGCAATGAACAAAAAGATGTACAGTAATGTGGCGGTCCCTGTTGTCATGAAACTTGTAATCTCAAAGAAGAAACGCCTGTATGCGCCCAATGGAGCAAGCATCAGTGCAAGCAAAAGAGGTATCCATTTGTTTATCCAGTCCTCATCAAACAGATTAAGTTTTTGAATAATACCAAAGAACATCATGTATGCCAAAAGTATAGGTACAAGGACAAAGGAAAAAAGATTTCCGCCACGGATCTGCATATCATCCATAGGCACACCGAAGAAGTCGGCAATCAACTGGTAAGTCCAGGCAAGTATGCCATTTAAATCAAAGTTCAATGATGTGGTTGATGAAGAATAACCGACCTGAGTTGAACCGGGTGTTGATAATTCAAAAGAATAGACTGATGAAGACAAAATTAAGAGCATTGCTAAGGATACAATCATAAGGATCTGTCTTGCTCTCATGTCCAACACCAATAGTTAGGCACCCGTAGTTTATATTCTTTTTCATTGATTTTTCAATAAACAGGGGTGGTTGTTGCTACTTGAGATAAATAGTACAATCTGAGTATATATGCGTTTCGGTTTTATAGTTAGGATCTAATCCTGATACGTCGTTATTATATACACTATATGACATAACTAATTCTAAATTGTACAAAACTCAAAAGTGTCAGAGTCTGTCGGTCAGTTTGCTAAAATTTAATCGAAACTGCGCAATCTGTGCAATTTTTAATTCTGATTCGATATTCATAAAACCGAAACATTTAAATACCGTCGAGAGCAATAATTCTATTAATAGGTGTTAATATGGATCTTTATGACTTGATCGGAAATCTGCAGGATGTCGGTTTTTATGACATACTCCTTCCGTGGGCATTGTTTTTCGCGATGGTGTATGGCCTTCTGACAAAAGTTGGACCATTCAACGGACAAGAACAGAAAAGTATAGTATCCATAATATCGATGGTTGTGGCATTCTTCATAGTCGGATACACACCGTTCGGTGCAACATTCGGCACATATCTCGCCGAACTGTTCGGAAAGAGCGGGACAGTGCTTGCAGCCCTTCTTGTAGCATCATTGTTCTTAGGGATGGCAGGGATGAAACTGCCTGAAGGTTTCGGAAAAGATGATGATAAAAGAAAAATAAACTTTTTAATAATCATTGCAATCATTGTCGGTGCGATATATTTCACAACGGGATTTGATAACCTGATAAATTTCAGCTCATCAAGCATTGCAGAAGACACTATAGTTACAATCCTCATCATACTTGCTATGGCTGGCGGAATGTACATGATGATGAAAGGTGATGGGAAAGATGATAAAAAAGGTGGAGATAGTGATAATAACCCAGAGCAAGAACCACAACAACCAAACCCACAACTGAGACAATAAATAACGGTGATAATAAATGGACCTATATGACCTTATCGGGAACCTGAAGGATGTCGGATTCTATGACATACTGCTGCCGTGGGCGCTGTTCTTCGCCATGACTTACGGTCTTCTGACTTCTGTCGGACCGTTCAGCACCAAAAAAGAAGATGGAAAGGAACCCACAGATCAAGGGATTCCCGCAATCATCTCCATGGCTGTGGCATTTTTCATAATAGCGTACACACCGTTCGGGCTCAGTTTCGGATCATATCTTGCAATCCTGTTCGGTAAAAGCGGTACGGTCCTTGTCGGGCTCCTAGTAATAGTGCTGTTCTTAGGTATGGCAGGTATCAAGATGGAAGATAAACCATTAGAGGACAATAAGACAAAGATTGCGCTCGCACTAATCGTAATAGTTGCAATAATATACCTTGGTACAGGCAATCTGTTGAGTTGGATAAACATATCAGGAATTACTGAAGAGACAATATCAACGCTGCTGATGCTTGCAGTAATAATCGGTGGAGTCTTTTGGGTCACTAAAAAATGAGAGATGAATAGATATGGCAGGAATGGAAATACTTATCGGCAACATGAACACTATGGGGTTCTATGACTTTCTCCTACCGTTCGTATTGTTTGTCGCAATCATTTTCGGACTATTGCAGAAGAATAAGGTCTTCGGCGACAAGGAAACAAGAGGTATTGACGGCGTTGTCGCCATGAGCGTGTCGTTCTTTGTCATAAATTACACATCAATAGGGCTATATTTCTCAACACTTTTTGCAATAGGTGCAACAATCATAGGTGCAGTACTTGTAGGGATAATTATCCTCGGTATGGTAGGTATTGACCTTGGTGGATTATTGAATGGAGATGATGGTAAAAAGATGAAATTACCGATAGTTGCCGCTGCAGGTGTTGTCGTCATCATACTTTTCCTTTATGCAAGTGGACTCTATGAAAAGATCAGTGATTATATACCGTCAATCGGAGAGGATACGATTGTCACAATTGTCGGACTCTTGTTTTTCATTGTGGTCTTTGTGATGATTACCGGAACTGGTAAGAAAAGTCCTGCAACAACATAATCAATAAGATAACAAAAAAATAATGTGATTCAATATGACATTTTATTTCGGCACACTTTTGGGAAACCTGAATGAGATTGGGTTCTATGACTTTTTCTTACCTTTTGTGCTGTTTACAACACTTACATATGCGCTTTTTCGAAAAATCAAGCTGTTTGAGGAAGGTGCGGGACTCGATGCCATGTTTGCAATAAGCATCGGATTCTTCATAATAAATTACAGTTCGCTCGGTCTTTACCTGTCGCATCTTTTCTCAGTTGCAGGTGTGTTCATCGCGCTTCTTGTCGCAATCGTATTGATCACTGCAACACTTGGTGTTGACCTGCCCACATACATGGCAGAACAGCAAGCGACTGCTATCGCATTGGTCGTACTCATTGCAGTGTTTGTGCTCCTTGAATCAGGACTCGGTAATTTCTTAAGCCATATAGACGGGATTGTCATACAAGTCATAATACTCATCACAGTACTTATTGCAATGATGACTCTTCTGGCAAAGGTACCAGTCAAATGATGTTTTGTATCATTGAAAAAAAAGATGTTCAGAATGAATCCTTTTCTATATCTT
>DAOVHT010000156.1 GCA_030671745.1 Candidatus Nanohaloarchaea archaeon | reverse complement strand
GAAGGAAAGAAAAAAACAGAGATCAGGATAATCGCGATTGAAGAAGCAAAAGATACAGACCTTATGAAATTGAATGCAGATATAAGATTTTTGCCGAAATAGTATACCAATTCTTCGACAACATTCATCTATGGAGACAAATTTTCGTTCCAGATAATTACATAAAAGCCGATGATTGTAGTGATAGAGAGCAAAACTATTTCTGAGGGTTATAAGAAAGATTTTGAGCTGATCTGGAAACATTGCAGTAAAGGTTAGGATTTTGAGATGTTGTGTTTAAATCTGTTTTTCTAATTTTTTTATAAATAAACTACCATATCCGCGATTACATAAATAAGATGTTGCAGAGGTATAGATGTTTTTCGTTCTCATAAGCGATACAAGACCCCTTCTAAAGCTTGAAGATATAGATGTTGTTTCCTTGTAGACATCATAAGTACCATGCAATAATTCTTCGGATGTCATGCTTTTTGGTTTGAACAATAAATGCCCTACATCATAATATACCCAATCATTAGGATAATCTGTGTGTGTAAGACGATTTTCATCTTTTAGCCTCTGATAAAGCTTTGTTCCGGGAAACGGTGTCAGGATAGATAATTGCGAACCATCCAGACCGGAATCAAAGATAAAATCGCTGGTCTTTTTGAAAATATCCTTTTTGTCACTGTCGTTCCCAAAGATAAAAGAACCAAGAACCCCTATTCCTGAATCCTGGAATTTCCTGATATCTTCCTTAAATTTAGACACACCTTCCTTAAGGTTTCGTACTTTATGCATGCCTTTGAGAGATTCTTCATTCAATGATTCAAATCCGCAAAACATACCGAAGCATCCGCTTTCACTTGCGTATTTCAATACTTCGTCATTGTTGACAAAATTAATTGAAGCCTGACTCCCCCACTTTATATTTAATCCTCTATCAATAATTCCTTTGAACAGATCTATCGCTCTTTTTTCTGCTGCTTTTCCATAACCCAATATATTATCGTCAATAAAAAAGACAAATTTTGAGTTGAGCGTTTCCAGCTCATCAAGAACATCATCTACCGGACGCTGCCTGTAAAGTCCTCCATTAAATACTGTAACTGAACAAAAATCGCAATCCATCGGACATCCTCTTGCAGTCTGTACAGTCTGTATCAGCCCTCGGTTCTTATACTTTTTAGAGTAAATGTCTCTGCGAGGTATTGGCAGTTTATCCAATGATGCTTTTTCACCTTTGTAGTATGATTTTAATCTGTTTTTTTCAAAATCACTGATTATCTTCGGCCATACTTTCTCTCCCTCGCCTACAACAACTGTGTCGACGAATCTTGATGCTTCATCAGGCATCATAGACGCATGTATGCCTCCCATAATTGTAGTGATCCCTTTTTCTTTGAACATGGATGCCAGTTCATAGACTCGTGGAGCATTATTGGTCACTGAAGTAAAACAGACAAGATCTGCATCTTCACCATTATATCTTTTAAGATTCTCGTCAATGACTTTCATTTCCCAGTCAGAAGGTGTACATGCAGCAAGATATCCAAAAGACATTGGCGGAATATTCATAAAGGAAACATCAGTTCCCAGATTAACATCAGTTTTTGGTCTTGGGTTGATAAATAACAATCTTTTAGACATGCAATCAGTTAATAGTCATACTATAAAAATGTTTGCAATGTTTCATAATAATTATTTTTAAAAACAGAAAAAGTATGTTTTATGAAGATATAAGAATATGAAAAAAAGAAAAAATAAGAAAATTATCTAACCGCCGATTCTGAACATCTTTGTTCCACAGACAGGACATGTACCTCTTGTTGCGGGCTTTCCGTTCTTCATCGTTATTTTCTCTTCGTCTTTCATCTCTCTTTTTGCTTTACATTTTACGCAGTATGCTTCTGTCATATAAAATCACCTATCTGATAATGGTTTGTGCTTAGTATATATAGGTTTGGTGATTTTGTGCTAAAATAGGGCTGTTTTGAAGGTAGATTTAATAAATTTTATGTGTTTTATATATTATATGGTGGCAAACAACAAGTTCTATGAAATGTTCGGGTATAAGCCTCCTATCATAGGAATGATACATCTTGCTGGAGATGATCCTGTAAACCGGGCAATCAAAGAGATTGAGATATATGAGCAGGAGAAGATTGATGCCATCATCGTGGAGAATTATCATGGATCAATCTTTGATGTTGAAAGGACGCTTGAAGCAATCAAAGAGCGCGGGACGAAACTTGTTGTCGGGGTAAATATTTTACCGAATGAGTATATGGCCGCTCTTGATATGGCTGACAGATATGGCGCGAGATTCATTCAGCTGGATCATGTGGCAGGAAGATATCATCAGGGTGAGCTTAATGCCAAACTTTATGAAGACTGCAGAGAAGAGTATCCAGACATTGTTGTGCTTGGCGGAGTATGGCCAAAATATTATACACCTATTCAGGGATCTGATCTTGAACTTGATCTGAAAAAAGGTATGGAACGTGCAGATGCAATTGTAGTTACCGGTGAAGGTACAGGGATTGAGACTTCGATTGAAAAGATTCTGCAGTTCAGAGAGATTATTGATGATTTTCCTTTAATTGTCGGTGCAGGTGTGACACCGAACAATGCTCATGAACAGCTTGAGAATGCGGACGGTGTCATTGTCGGAAG
>DAOVHT010000023.1 GCA_030671745.1 Candidatus Nanohaloarchaea archaeon | reverse complement strand
TCATTTATTTCACCTATAAGATTGATTACTGATATATACTCTAATGCTCATAAAAACTTTATATTTGTTATTATTTATCTCTTTCCAATCCTCATCCCCACATACAAACTTTTATAAAGCTAATACAATAAATTTGGACTAGAAATTATTATTCTGGATGCGGCACCGGAATAAAGTTGCTGATTTCTATCTAATTATATATACGGTGAAAAAATGGTAACAGTATTTGATGTTGAACCAAACAAGCTTATAGAAGAAGCTTCAGAAGAACTTAAGAAGATAGAGGCAATAGTGCCACCTGTATGGACTCCTTTCGTAAAGACAGGTTCCCATAATGAACGGGTTCCAGAGAATCCCGACTGGTGGTATATACGAGCTGCATCTATCCTAAGAAAAGTTTACATATCTCCCAACGGTGTTGGTGTGGATAGGCTAAAGACAGTATACGGTGGCCGAAAGAATAAAGGATACAAACCAGAAAAAAGACGAAATGCAGGTGGTAACATAATCCGAAAATGCTTTCAGCAGCTTGAGACTGCCGGTTTTATCACAAAAGTCCCAAAAGGACGATGGATAACTCCTAAAGGTCAGAAGTTCCTTGATAATCTTGCATACAAAGTTCACACAGCTAAGTGATAAGTGATTTTTGATGTCATTATCTCTTGAAGAGATCAAGAAGCGTCGGATGGAAGAGCTTGTCCAACAGCAGAATCAAGCACAGAATTTTGCGACCGGGCAGGATCCGTATGCGCAACAATCCCAACTTGAAGCCGAACTTAAAGCGGTCATGCCAAACATACTTGGTCCTGACGCAATGGAACGGCTGAGCATGATAAGATCCACAAAACCAGATTTTGCAATGCAAGTCCAAGTTTATCTTGTCTCGATATACAGGCAAGGCGGGATACGGCAACCATTGGATGACATCGCCTTCAAGCAGATACTTGATGGCATCGTAAAGAGACCTGATTGGAACATCAGACGAAAATGATTAAGATTTAAAGATTAAGAAAAAATTAAGAAAATAAGAATGTGATTATTATGTCAAAACACAAGACTTTCGCAAAAAAAATGAAGATGCTTACTGAGAAATCAATCTCAAAAGCAGCTCCACGATGGATCGACTTAAAAGTATATGGTCTTCAGAGAGCAAGACATAAGACTGTAAAACGGTTCAGGTCCCGAAGCTGGAAACGAAGCAGCATTAAATACTAGGTGAATTATTATGGCAGAAAAAAGGCTTTACACAATACCTCTACGTGATGCGTGGAACGTATCTATCAAGAAACGAAGTAAAAGAGCAATGTCAGTCATAAGGATCTTTGCAGAGAGACACATGAAGACTGATTCTGTAAAGATTGGTGCAGAACTTAACCACTTGATCTGGTCAAGGGGTATCAAGAACCCTCCAAGAAAAGTAAAAGTTCAGATGGTACCAAAAAAGACAGACGACGCTGAAGTTGTATGGGTTGATGTTGCAACATCATCTATGGATTATCTAAAAACTGATAAAGAAAAGAAGAAAGAAGAAAAGAAATCCACAGTGAAAGCTGCACCTAAGACTGCTGCAACCGAAACAAAAAAAGAGACTGAAGCAGAGCCAAAAAAGACAGATGCGAAAGCTGAAGCAAAACCGAAGACTGCACCAAAAAAAGCTGAGCCAAAAAAAGCAACAGCAGATACAAAGACTGAAGCAACAAAGGCAAAACCAAAGGCTGCACCAAAAGCAGCACCAAAAGCTGAAGTAAAGACTGCTGAGACTAAAAAGGCGGCTCCTGCAAAAAAATAAAAAAATAAATCTCTTTTTTCTTTTATATTTTTTTAACCCTCTTTTTTGATTTAATATTTATCGATATTCAAGTGATTATTATGCGAGTTATACAGACAACCTTAAACGGTGATCCTAACGTAGGTCTCTATGGTATGGCAACCGACAGGTTTGCAATAATTTCTGACGCAAAAGCGAACAGAGACGAAATTTCAGAGACTCTGGGCGTGCCTGTAATAGTCACACGTCTCGCAAGGACGGACCTGACAGGAATATTCATCGCAGGTAACTCAAATGCAATCCTGCTTCCTGACATAATAGAACCAAAAGAGCTTGCCACAATCACAGAAGGGATCAAAAAGATCTCAAAAGACATAGCAGTGAAAGTCATAGGGACAAATAACACAGCTTTAGGCAACCTTATAATCGCAAATGACAAGGCAGCCGTAATATCTACACTTCTTGAAGAGCACAAAGATGAGATATCAGAAGCGCTCAAGGTACCTGTCATAGTCTCCGACCTTATGGACTTATCGATCGTAGGCTCGATATGCATAAGCACAAACAAAGGTTTCTTGATGAACATGCACGCCGAAAAAGAAGACTTTGAACTTGTCGAGAAGAACATAAAAGTCGACGGTGACATAGGCACGGTCAATTTCGGCGGACCTTTCGTAAGGACTGGTCTGATTGCAAACTCAAAAGGATACATTGTGGGAAACCAGACAACCGGTCCCGAAGTTGCAAGGATTGACGAGGCACTGGGCTTCGTAGATGTCTGATTTGCTAGGTTGGAAATATCTGATTATACATATTTAAATGAGTGACTCTAAATTAAATCTAAATTAAAAATACTGAATTATTGACAATTACGATGTGATATTATGGATGAGCAAGAGATGCAGTCAAAATTGATGGAGATTGAGATGATAAAACAGCAGTTGACTCAGCTTGATCAGCAACGTATGCAGGTGAATGCACGGCTCATGGATTCTGACGCAGCTCTGAAGACATTGAAAGATCTTGAAATCGGTAGTGGTGCAATTGAGACTTTTGTTCCTTTTGGTGGTGGCATCTTCTCAAAAGCGACACTTCTTGAAACAAGACAGGTCCTGGTGAATGTGGGACAAGATATAGCGGTTGAAAAACCTGTAGCCGAAGCAAAGACTATCATGGAAAAGACAATCGCAGGCTATGAAAAGATGTTCATGGACCTAGACAGTAATATCTCAGTGCTCCAGAATCATGCAGAATCAATTTATCATATGATTGAGGCTGCAAGTGCATCAAAACGATAGGATCATGGTATTCGAAAATTATTTCTGAGGTTGATGCTTGGTGTTCGGTCGTCTCAAAAAAAAACTCAATGAAGCTATACAGAAAGTTTCAGACACGGTCACCGATACAGAACCCAGTACAAAATCTGATAGAGAACTTGAGACCGAACCTATTATCTCCGATACTCTCGTAGATGCAGAACCTACTACTGAAGACACAAAATCAGAAAACCCAGAAGAACTTAACGATTCCGCGACTGCAACAGAAAAACCAAAAGACAAAAAACAGAAGACCAAAAAGACAATTTCAGGGACCTTGAAAAGTGCAGTTAAAGTGGTCTCAGAAAAAAAGATTGATGCAGATGTCCTAGACGATGCACTGTGGGAACTCGAACTCGTACTTCTGGAGAACAATGTGGCTTCCGAGATGTCAGAAGCGATCTGCGCCGAAATAAAAGAACGCCTCGCCGGAAAATCAGTCAGCCGGTTTGAAGTAAAAAACATAATTGAAGAGACTTTCAAGAAAAATGTACGGGAAAGTCTTGAATGCGAACCTCTTGACATCTACAATATTATCGAAAAAAACAAAGCCGGAAAAAAGCCAACACTTATCATGTTCTTGGGATTCAATGGTGCCGGCAAGACCACAAATCTTGCAAAGTTGGGTCATCATCTAAAAAGTAAAGGATACTCATGCGTATTTGCGGCAGGCGACACTTTCCGTGCGGCAGCCATCCATCAACTGGAAGTGCATTCGGAAACCCTTAAGATCCCGATGATTAAACACGACTACGGTTCAGATGCAGCAGCCGTCATTTTTGATGCAACAAAACACGCAAAAGCCAAAGATATTGACGTGGTCCTTGCTGACACGGCCGGTCGTACGCACATGAACAAGAACCTTCTTGAAGAACTGAAAAAGATAGTCAAAGTTAACCGACCCGACATAAACATTCTTGTCGTTGAGTCAATTGCAGGAAACGACATAGTTGAGCAGGGTAGGGTCTTCAGCGAGGCGGGTGTTGACGGTATAATCCTTTCAAAATGGGACGTCGACCAGAAAGGTGGCGCAGCATTATCATTAACGAAAGCGATCGGCAAACCCATAGTGTTCCTTGGCACAGGTCAGGGATACAAAGACCTGAAAGAGTTCAACATTGAAGATGTCATGGAAAACATAATCTGATGACTAACTATACTATTAATCGAATCTGCTAAATTTTGCTACAACCAAGTCTTAAATTCAAGACATTTTTTTATCTATTTTAATATATGGATAATTTCTTTAAATATTTTCAAAAATGTTAGCTACAGACCTATATTTTCAAAAAAATCAGGTGATTTATAGTACTCCTTTATATGCTTTAAAATCAAATATTTTTTATGATTTATTGCTTATGATAATCATCCTTGATTGTTTAATTTATGTACCTCTATATTTTTGTTAAGGGTGGTTAATTTTATGAGCAAAAATAAGTCTGCCTGATATTGGTTTGTGGTGTCTTGATGTCTTTTGATTTAAATCGATTAAAGAAGAATTATCTACATATCCTACTGCTCTTATTTTTAATCTTTCTGATTTCTGTAATTTTAATAAAACCTCAAGGCATATACACAGGTAATCTGTTGGCATCTACATCAACAGAGTCCTTTCAATTATCACCTGGATCTATAAATCTCTGTTCCATTGAAAATAATATATCCAATTTATCTTTTGAATATATTGACCAGACCTCAATCATATGCAAGAATGATTCTTCTTCTTTGTCATCGTTATCATCTTTCCCCTCATCATCATCTTATATCGAACTGTCCTTTTCAGATTCCTCGTCAGATTATTTTAACATGACCGGATCTGATTTGATCTTTGACTGGTATTCAGAAGCAAACTACGACGCACAGATATTTTATCGGCATACCAATGGGACCTATGAATCTGTCTGTACTCTTGAAGTACCCAATACCCCAAGTCAATCAATCTGTGACCTATCCGATAATATCAAGTCCCTTTCAGATTTACAGAATGCAACGGTGCGCATTTACTTTCAAGAATCTGCCCAAACAACAACAGTTTCAAATCTGATAACTGGTAACGTCTTAGGAGTCTTGAATAACACTTCATTGAATGTGACCCTTAACGATTCATCAGATGCCAATATTTCAGTAGATAATACAACTTTAATTGATGAAATTAATATTGTTAATACTTCTGCCCCTATTGAAAACAATACATTGGATCTGACAGGCAATGTTACACTTGAGAATATTACTGAATTTGATAATGTTACAACCGATAACATTACAACAGACAATATCACAACTGATAACCTTACTCTTGACAACATTACAACTGATAATATCACAACTGACAACATTACAACTGATAATATCACAACTGACAACATTACATATGGTGATGATACAATTGCAGATAATTTAACGGATACAGATTATAATGTTAGTGCCAATTATTCAATTGTAGATAACTCGACGATAAACATAACAATTCCGATCTCAACAGTTAATGAGACAACAAACAATACTTTGACTGATGATACACCAACACAGAATGCTACAATCCATATAGACAACATTCTGTTGAACATACAATCCGTTATCTATAAAGCGATAACTCTCAATATGTATTCTGATATTGCCGGATACTTCCCGAACGACAATGTATCTATCTATGTCTCTGGCGACAGCAAGATGATAGATACAATCACACTCACAATAGACAAAAAAGATTACGGATTAAAAAACATATCAGACGATAAATGGGGATATGTATGGACTGCACCACAAGAACCTGCAACCAAAGACGTAAAGGTCACAGCCCGCGCATATGATTCAAATGGCAAACTTTTGGACACCGTGACATTGAAACTGTCTCCGAACAATATGATTGCGACCTCAATCCCCGAAACAAAAACAGAAATCATAAATAATCAAACAGATATCAAATTCAGTGCAAGACTGATATACGAGAACGATAGTGCCTATCCTGGTGCAGAGTTATCTTTCGGCTGCAATCTGACCAATAACACATTCAACCATCTCGGCACAGACATCACAGACGGATCCGGCTGGGCAACATTCACAACAGAGAATTCAGAAGTACCGGAAGACTGTTCCTTGTACGTTGATTACAACGGAAACACTACGTTACACATTCTACCAAGTTTCAACAGTTCTTTAGAGATACCAGTTGAGATAACCTACAAACTGAAAGACCTGCCGACCGACATCAAAGTCTATGATAGCATCACAGGTGAACTTATTCCTTATGATTTTTATCCTTCTTTAAAGAGTCCTAAAAAGATAAATCTGCGCATCGCAGATTCCAACAGTTTCATATTCTTCGATTCGGTTGACTTAGAATCCGTAAACTCATCAAAAAAACCGTCAATCATCAAAGATACAAAGCTGAAACTGAAGATGGAGAAGAAGACAAAAGAAGTGGTAAACGATTTCATCTGGGTCGAAGCAGATGGTTTTGTACCGCAGGCAACCGGTGGAAAGATAATCCTTCCGTCAATAGGTGACAAGACATTCAAGTGCGACGGCACGGTCGACAATCCGGACTGTTTTGAGATAAGCGCATGTTCAGTATCACAGAAACCGTGCTACGAATTTGACAACGGGAACACAATCGTCTATGTCAACCATTTCTCTGGCGCTTTCAATACCCTGAACTGGACAACAGACGATGACTGGAACACCGGCACGCACGTGAACACGACATCTGATTCAGGCAATCTTGTCTTATGCTGGCCAGGTAACCTTTATTGCAACTGGGATTACAGGAAATCGATAAACGTATCGGCATCATCAGCACTCACAGACTACCAGGTAAACATTTCAGTGACCTGGGATTCAGACATGCAGGACAACTTTGAGGACATAAGGTTCACATATTACAATGCGACAAGCGCAACCGAGACGCAGTTACCGTACTGGATCGAGTCAAACTACAGCCAGGACAATGCGACCGTCTGGTTCAAGTCAAATCTGACATCAGGCGACAATACAGTCTATATGTACTATGGTAATACAACAGCGACAAGTGAAAGCAGCAGCACACCAGTCATTCTAAATGAAGATTTTGGGACCTCAGACAATGTTGATGGTAGTAATGCAGCATCTTTAGGTTATACTTGGACAGCCTATAACGGGGATCCATGGGGTGTAGATAATTATTACTTGACAAATGTGCCTACTCAAGGCATCGGTTATCTCGTGAAGGATTTTGGAGAAGTGATACCCTATAAAAAAGTAGAGACACAATATGCTTGGGGTGGTTCTACTTCTGGTGTTACTGCTACAACACAGGCATGGACCGGTAGTAGTTGGGAGAACATAGGTTCGATAACATCATTTAATGCAGGGGTATATACATATACAATACCGGATAACACATCAAAAATAAAGATATGGAAAGTTGAATCCCATAATAATGGTTTGGTTATATATTATTGGAAATTTTCACCTAACATATCTGCAACCCCACCCACAACATCCTTCAGTGCAGAACAGACCTTACAGACAGGCCAGTACACCTCAAACACGACCGACACACTTGAGACCATATCAAGACTCAAGGCGACATGGAACACAACAGACAGCTGGGCATACAAGAAAGAGATAAACCTCTCAAATACAGGAAGCGCACTGACAGACTACCAAGTCAAGATAGTCATAGACAAAGAGACTGCCATGAACTCGGATTATTCAGATCTGAGGTTCCGAGATAATGCCAGTAATCAATTGAACTACTGGATCGAAGATAACAACACAGTCAATGCGACCGTCTGGGTCAAGGCAAACCTGTCATCATCCACAAACACGACAATCCATATGTATTACGGTAATCCAACAGCAAGTTCTGTTTCAAATGGAACTGATACTTTCGAGTTCTTTGATGATTTTGAGGATGGAACCTTTGCAGGAAAATGGACATACACATATGGAACTTTGACAGAGACAGGAGGTTATTTGGATTATTTCCCTAAAAATGGTTATTTTTCAAGTGCGAGGTCTGGATATACTCCATTGGCCTCGGGAAGTTGGGTGGTAGAGACTTTGGCAATGGTAACGTTAGATAGTCTGAACGATTATATGCATGTTGGACAAGTAGGTCCTGATAATTCTGGAACATCTGATGTTCAGCAAATTCTGGCTGGACAGAGGTATGCACAAAACATTATGAAACTTACAACTCGTGATACTTCTCCTCCTACAGATACATCAATTGGAAGTGTATCCTATAATGCTTGGCATGATACACAACATATAATTGAGGTTGGTAAAACAAGTGGTGATGCATACGCAAAAATATATGATTCCAGTCGTAATCTACTGGGTTCTGCAGAAGATACCACAAACGTTCCAGATTATACTAACCCGCTTGGAATTTATGGGGTATCTTATACAACAGAACACATCCGTTTATACTGGTTTTTTGTAAGGAAATACACCGCAACAGAACCGACCCTATCCTCAACAAGCTCACAGATGTCAGGTGACATCTCAGTCGAATTCAGTGCGGATGGGACCAACTGGCTGGAGCTTTCAAACAACACGAACTACACGACAGGTGGCGGTATAGGTTCAGGAACCAATATCCAGTATCGCATAAATATGTTGACATTGAATGCCAGCCAATCCCCGAAAGTCCACGACATCACAATCGA
The DNA here is from genome assembly GCA_030671745.1 of Candidatus Nanohaloarchaea archaeon. Taxonomy (GTDB): domain Archaea; phylum EX4484-52; class EX4484-52; order EX4484-52; family GLR71; genus GLR71. Next base: position 4,757 of record DAOVHT010000023.1, on the reverse strand, counting down.
ATATGATACAGATTCATGTACACCTTCGGCAGATTGGCTGATAAACAGCACAGTCTCATGTCAGGATATAGATTCATCTCAGACTGTAAACCTGACATTCGGTTCAAATGCATCAGTAACATTCACAAACGTATCTATTAATATTGATGATCTTGTTATTGAAGAAGGCGCAATCTTAAAAATAGAGAACTCAAAGAACACAGTGATCCAGAACAGTAACCTGACAGTCTCCGGAACATTATACATCAATTCCTCAACCTACAAGATGAACGGCACAGCAGACGGCAATGTCGGTATCAACGTGACACCGACCGGATCCCTGTACATCATAAACAACTCAAACATCACAAACGGCGGCGATGTCTCAGGTGGCAATGCAACCGCGCATTTCTTCTTCATCGTGAACACGGGCAGCAATTTCAGCCTGAACGATTCCTATCTGAGCGAGGTCGGTTACAATGGCACTGAAAACCATAAAGGTCTCTTCATCGAGACAGATGCCACATACATAACAAACAGTACAATCAGAGACAGTTACATAGGCCTATACCTCAACCATTCAAACGGCAGCATCATCGCAAACAGCACAATTACAGCAAGCGAAAGTTACGGATTGTACATTGATTCCTCGTCAGGCAATTCAATCTACAACAACCTATTCAACAATACAAATAATATCGGTTTCACAGGAACTACCTATGCGAACACCTGGAACACAACAAAACAGATCGCAACAAACATTGTCGGAAAAACATACATCGGCGGAAACTACTGGGGCGCGCCAGATGCAAGCGGTGATTCTGATACCTGCTGGGACACGACAGATGACTACATCTGTGAAAGTTCAGAGACTCTAGCAACTGGAAACATAGATTATCTACCACTGACATTAAACTATGATTCAATAGATCCAAACATCAATTTTGAATTACCGACAGAAGACAATGATTCATACATCAACGAGAACTACACCTACATCAATGTCACCGTCACAGATGATAGCAACACGACCGCCTTCATTGACTGGAACAATTCTCTCATAGGATGGTGGCGGTTCAACAACGAGACCGGTGAGAACAGCACATTCTTCCGAGATTGGTCAAGCTATGGTAACAATGGAACCAACAGTTCTAACCTAACGTATACATCAGGTAAATTCGGCCAAGCATTGCAGTTTGACGGCGATGATTCTATAACCATAGATGATGACACTTCACTTGATATGACTGACACGATCACAGTGTCTGCGTGGGTGAATGTCAATGCTGACACAGATACTGTATCAACATACACGATCAACGGCGAACAGCTGACCAAAAGAAAACTGATCACAATCAACGGCTCGATGGTCACGACCGAAACTAATATTCCACTGATGCTTAAAACAAAACTGCCCGGAGTAAAAGAAGGCGGCGCAGATGTCAGATTATCAAAACTTGACGGCACACCATTACCAAGAGAGATTGAATGGCACTACAGTGATACAGATGATGTGGTACTGCACTATCCGTTCAATACGACAGCCGGCACGGATTCACAGTTTTACATATATTGGGGCAACAGTTCACTGACCGAACCTGCCAATGATTCGACATACGGCAGTCAGGCTGTTTGGGTAGATCAACGAACAGTATTGCACATGAATCAAGAACCGAATGGTGCAGGGGCAAATTCAATTATAGATTCAACAGGGAATACTAATCATGGGAGCCAATCAGGTTTCATTGTGGATAGTTTGGTATCTGGTGATTATGGGATTGGTATCCATTTTGATAATTCAAATGACTATATTAGTTTAGGTGCTTTAAGCACATCAACGGCAATCACGCTTGATGTCGCATTCACATTAGACCAAGTGAATAAACAACACCGTCTGATAAGTAAGCACACTGGCAATGGTGGAAGTGGTGCAAGTTATTATATAGAAGTCACATCAGCAAATGAAATCTTGGTTGCAATATATGATGGGACTACTGGAAACTCAGATACGATCATAACATCTGGGTTAGGTTTACAGGTAGATACAGAATATGCAGTTTCATTTACTGTTGATTCCTCTAAGGATGCTGAAATTGTTGTCAATGGTGTTTCAAAATCAACTGATACATTGACATATCAATTAGGTACAAGTTCTGCAAATGTGTGGATTGGCGATTTAACAGCAGGGGGGGGAGATTTGTTAGATGGGGTAATGTTTGAATCCCGAATAACTGATGCCGAACGTTCCACTGGTTATATGGTAACCAGTACAACAAATTATAACAACCCAACAACTGATGGCACTGATTCATTCTATCTCGACCGCGCAGACGACACTCAAAAATATTCAGCAAAATCCAACGCGACAGGGACAATTTCTGAGTTCCTGAGACGACAGTCATTGACGATCAATACAACCGGGTCGACCACGCCCACAGATTATCAGGTTAAAGTCACAGTGCCGTACAAGAGCGCGATGAACATTGATTTCAGTGATGTCAGGTTCAATACTGCGGCCAATGGCAGCGGAACATATATTGACTATTGGGTTGAGAATAAGACAAACAGTAGTACTGCCGACATCTGGTTAGAGTTGCCAAATGGGATTACAGACGGCAATTCAGATACTGTGTATATGTTCTATGGGAACAGCAGTTTGAGTGATGGTTCAAATATTAATGACACAATGTTATTTGGTGATGATTTTACAGGCAGTTCGGTTGATACATCTAAATGGACCGAAACAGATAGTGGAAGCAATATAAATGTTGCAGATGGCGTGCTATCACTTACAGGCAACACTGGGTGGGATACAAATGGAATTCTCGGCAAAACAGCATTTGACCGAACCTCAGATGGATACATAATGGAATTGCGTCAGAAACATAGTGCATATGATGCCTTTACGTGGGGATACAGACCAAATTTAGGCTCAGCCTCAGAAGATGCAAATTTTTATACACTTGCTACAGAATTGGACTGGTATGACACAGGATGGTTAGTATATACTGCGGCACTGCCTGCTGTTGACACATGGTTTGATACTAAGATTTTACTAAAGGATTCGACTAACATAGAACAGATTTATTCAGGTGAATCAAAAACATTTACTGATAGTGGCAATAATGGATATGTAGGTATGTCGGTATATCAAACGCCTACCTCTTACGTAGATTGGGTATTTGTTCGCAAATACCTCGCAAACGAACCGACAGCAACCTTCGGCGCAGAGACCGCCCCCGATTCATATTCCGCAATCTCAGACAGTTCCGGAAACGTAGATGTCTTTACGAGAAGAAAACCTATCACAATTGATCACTCAGGCGCACTCACAGACTACCAGACCAAACTGAACATCACATACGAATCCGAGATGCTCGCGAATTTTGATGACATCCGTTTCGTGACAGACTCAGGCGCGCATGTACCTTACTGGATTGAGAACAAGACAGACAGCACAACAGCATATGTCTGGATAAAGAGTAATCTCACCGACGGAAACACGACCATTCTTATGTATTATGGCAATGATGGATTGAGTAGTGATTCAAATCGTACTAAATTTGATAGTTATGCTGGTGATTCGACAACTGAAGGGCAAGCAATATCAAGCGGGGATTATGTTTCAGGACCACCAGGTGCTGTTGATGGTGCTTTTGATAATACGCTCACATCAAGTCAAAGTGTTAATGATCAGTGGTTTTCTGATGTTTTTGTTGGTAGCGGTGTATGGATCGGGCAGGATTTTAGTACTATCACAGATATTGTGAGGTATGGCGTATACGTTGATCTTGTCGGTGGAACATCTATGACTGCAGTCAGGATTCCTTATACGTGGCGTTTTGATGGTTCAGACAGTGTATCATTTGACACATATACAACTCTAGATACCCAAACGGGGTACACACTTTCAGATGCAACATGGGCCACATTTGATTTGGCAAATGCTGGGGATTATAGATATTACAGGATGTTTATAACTGCAGTTGGGACAGGTACAGACAATTATGCATTTGTGACTGAACTAGAGATGATGACATTTTACGAAGATGGGACTCCGCCCACATACACAATCGGCGCAGAACAATCATCATCATCGCAATCATCAATAATCTCAAAATCAACCGCATATTCTTTAGGTGCAAGCACCACAACCGCATTCGCGACAATAAATGGAGAGACAATGACTGCGCCGATAACTTCCGGCTGGAACCATATCGCTCTAACTTATGACAAAGACGCCGGCGGAACAGAAGAGATGAAACTGTATGTGAATGATGTTGAAGAGACGGCAACCGATTATTCGACTGCAATTTCAACAAACACAGATGACCTGCTGTTCGGACAATCACTCAATGGCACGATCGACGAAGTAAGAATCTTCAACCGCATACTCACACCAGCCGAGATCAACGCCTCCTACAATGCAGGACTTTATAGGTTGGAAGCAAACATAACAGACCTGGCAGAAGGAACCTATACCTACACAGCCTATGCCCAGGACTTGGTCGGAAATATCAATCAGACCGAGACAAGGACATTGACACATATAGATGATTCTGCTGCCCCAACAATATCATTTATCTCACCGACAGCTGATAACAATACTTACTTCAAAGAAAATTATACTTTCATCAACTGGTCAATCACTGAATCAAACCCGGACACAACCATCCTTAACTGGAATGGAACTAATACTACTATGTCTCAGGATTACTCAAACAGGACAGACCTTGCCGATGATACTTACACCTATTATGTCTGGGCAAATGACACAT
>DAOVHT010000075.1 GCA_030671745.1 Candidatus Nanohaloarchaea archaeon | reverse complement strand
GAAAAGATTAAGCTTATGAAACTTTCAGAGTCAATATTGAGTTGCGGGTCAAGTCAGACTGCACAGTGTCGTAGGCTTGCGCGTGTGGTCAAAGGCGGTTCAGCATTTCATCATAGCGGTCTTATCCATGGGCAGAAAGCGCTTGTTGAAGATGCGTTCCGGTCGGGTATATTGAAATTTGTGTCTGCGACGACCACTCTGGCTTACGGTATGAATCTTCCTTGTGATTATGTCATCATGCGCGATGTCAAGAGATTCTATGGGTCTCGCGGGTATGATTACATTCCTGTTTTGGAATATAAGCAGTGTGTGGGTCGTGCCGGTCGTGCCAAGTATTCAAAAGAGGGCAGTTCGGTCATTATCACAAAAAGTTCTGATGATGCTCTTGAATTTGAGAAGATATTCATTAACGGGCTTCCTGAAAACATATATTCAAAACTGTCTCTTGAACCGGTCTTGCGTATCCATCTGTTGAGTCTTATCGCCACTGGACATGTCAAGACGGTATCTGACCTTGAGGCTTTCATATCAAAGACGTTCTATGCGCATCAGTTCAAGGATCTTCGTGAACTTTTTTCCAAGGTTGAGGCCATGATCGACATGCTGTCTGAGTTCGGTATGGTTGAATCTGTCTCTGGCGGGCTTGTCGCTACACCTTTCGGGCTCCGTGTCGCTGAACTTTATGTTGATCCCTTGACTGCGGACCTTTTTGCGCGAGCTATAAAACAGTCTTTTGTTGTTTCTTCTGATATGGATTCTTTGGGTACCGCTTCTAAAGATAAAGCTGTTGATAAGGCTGATTCATTGGGATTCGTGTCAGGGGCAAAGATACTTGAGGCAAAATCAAAAGTCCTTAATAATTTTTCTATTTTTAATCTTTTGTCGCAGGCTCTTGAGTTGAGACCACCTGTTCGCGCTAAAAAGGCTGATGTTGATATGCTTGAAGAAGTTGTCAGTTCCTGTTCAAAAAATATATTGGTTGATGTGCCATCGCAGTGGGACTGGGAGCGGAAAGCGTTTCTGGATTCTGTTAAGACTGCGCTTCTTTTTGATGCATGGACAAAAGAGAATACTGAAGAGTTCATCTGCAAGCATTATTCTGTGACTCCTGGTGAATTCAAGATCAAGCTTGATAATGCTGATTGGCTTTTGTATTCAATCAGTGAGTTCTCTAAGCTTTTTGAGTTGAAGGATGTCTATAAGGTCGTCAGTCGGCTTCTGGTGCTGCTTAAAAATGGTGTGTCTTCTGAGCTGTTGAAGCTTGTTTCTGTGAAAGGGATAGGTCGTGTGCGTGCTCGCGCACTTTATGATAAGGGGTTCAGGTCTGCTTCAGATGTTCGTGGTGGGGATTTGGGTGCGCTTGAGACGATTGTTGGCAAGAAGACTGCTATGAAGCTGAAAGGATTGGATGTTGCAGGTGTTGGTGAAGATGGGTCTGTCAGTTTGAGTGGTGTTAAATCAAGCAAGGTTGCACAGAAAAAGCTGTTGGAATTTTGATTTATATATATTCTTGAAATATATAAACAACTTTAGTATAATATGTATATAGGTTAAGATGTATTCTTTCAATTCTCGCGATATTGTTGTATTTTTATCGATCATTATAGTTCTTGCTTTATTTTTTGTACCTGTTGATGTTGAGAATAATAATCTATTAAAAAATGAAATAGTATTATCAAATATAGAAGTGTTTGATTGCAGTACTGGTGAGTTGGTCTCATTAGATTCAGATTCTGGTGAGTATCCTGAAAAAGTTGATATTCGTGTTGGTGTAACTGAAAATCATGTTTTTTTAGAGGGGGTTGGTTTATTGGATGTTGATGGTATTATAGGGCCAAAGATCATTATTGATGATGATCTGAAGCAAAAGATTGAGCAGGATACAAACATAGTTGTAAATGATCTTGTCTGGGTTGAGACTAATGGTTTTGTTCCAGAGAATACTGGGGGTAAGATAATACTCTCATCAATCGGGCAGAAGACATTCAAGTGCGACGGCACGGTCGATAATCCAGACTGTTTTGAGATTGATTCTTGTTCTGTCTCTGAGAAACCTTGTTATGAATTTGATTCGGGAAATACGATAGTCTATGTCAATCATTTCTCCGGTGCTTTTAATACACTGACCTGGACAACAGACGCCGACTGGGATGGTGGAATCTATACAAATACTTCTTCGGAATTAGGCAGTTTAGGTCTATGTTGGGAAGGGGGTGCTTATTGTGGTTGGGATTATCGGAAACCGATTAATGTCTCAGCGATATCAGCTCTTACGGACTATCAGGTAAACATTTCAGTTACATGGGACTCAGACATGCAGGACAACTTTGAAGACATGAGATTCACTTATTATAATGAGACAAGCGGTACTGAAACACAGATACCATACTGGTTTGAATCGAATACTGCGCAAACTAACGCAATTGTGTGGTTCAAGACGAATCTTATTTCTGGGTACAATACAGTCTATATGTATTATGGGAATGCAACTGCGACAAGTGAAAGTAATGGAACAGACACATTTGTATTTTTCACATCATTTGAAGATGGCACATTAGGTGATTGGGTTCAATATAATCCAAGTTATCCTGCAACTATCTCAACAGAATGGGCATCTGATGGTATCTATTCTGCAAAGATAGTAAAACCCTCAGCGCACACAGATTGTGGAATTAATTTAGTGGGTGTTGAAACAGGTTCAATAAGGATTATTTTGGATGCAAAACATAGCAGTGGTTCAAATGCAGGGCTTTATTTACGTTCTCCTGTTGGCACTCAAATATTGACAAGTGTGGGTGAAGTGACTGATTGGACAATTACTTGGGATGTTGCAACACCTTATACTGTTCAATTAACAAGCATACAATATACTCCTGCAGAACCTATGACTGGTTATTATGATCGTATTCGTGGTATTTATTATACCGCAACTCCACCGACAACATCATTCGGTGCAGAACAGATTCCACCGACGACAGGCCAATATACATCAAACACGACCGACACACTCGAGACAATCTCAAGACTCAAGGCAACATGGAACGCAATTGATAGCTGGAAATACAAAAAAGAGATAAATATTTCAAACACAGGAAGTGCACTCGCCGATTACCAAGTAAAAATGGTTATAGACAAAGAGATTGACATGAACTCAAACTATTCTGATCTGAGATTTACAGATAATACTGCTAATTTATTGAACTACTGGATTGAAGAGAACAACACGGTCAATGCGACCGTCTGGGTCAAGGCAAACCTTTCAGCATCGACAAACACGACAATCTATATGTATTACGGAAATCCTTCTGCAATATCAGAAAGCAGTAGCATACCAGTAATTTTAAATGACGATTTTGGGACCACAGATCTTATTGACGGAACAAATGCAGCATCTTTAGGTTATACTTGGACAGCCTATAACGGTGATCCATGGGGTGTAGATAATTATTATTTGACAAATGTGCCTACTCAAGGCATTAGTTATCTTGAGAAGGATTTTGGAGAAGTGATACCTTATAAAAAACTTGAAACTCAATATGTTTGGGGTGGTACAACTACTGGTGTTACTGCAACAACACAAGCATGGACCGGTAGCAGTTGGGAGAATATAGGTTCGATAACATCATTTGATGCAGGAGTATATACATATACAGTTCCTGATAATACATCTAAAATAAAGATATGGAAAGTTGAATCTCATGATAATGGTCTGGTGATAAATTATTGGAAGTTTTTACCTTTTACTGCTGCAACAGAACCGACTATATCATTTATAAGTTCTCAGATGTCTGGTGATCTCTCAGTAGAATTCAGTGCTGATGGGATAAATTGGCTTACTGTTTCAAACAATACAAATTATATAACTGGGGGTGGCATTGGTTCAGGAACCAATCTTCAATATCGTGTAAATGTTGCAGAACTAAATTCAAGTCAATCACCAAAATTACACGACATCACTTTAGAATATGAAACTGGCTTTAATTCTTGTGGTATTTTATCTATTGAAAATGGAATATATCTGTTGGAGAATGATGTCTCTTCAGCCGGAACTTGTTTTACAATCGCTGCGGATAATATCACTCTTGATTGTCAAAGTAATATGATTAATTATTCTCAAAGTGAGGTTGGTTATGGTATTGATGTAGATAGTGGTTTTGATAATGTTACTATTAAAAATTGTAACATTGTTCAAGGGAGTGAAACAGAGGATTCATATGCTGTTTATTTATCTTCAAGTTGGGATAGTCTGTTATTGAATAATACAATTACAACTGTTGGTGATTCTAGTTATGGGATTTATTTTTCAAATTCTAAAAATAATACTGTGTATAACACTGAATTGATTGTTGTTGATGAAATTGATATTTATGTGCGGGGAACCGGGAGTTATAAAAATCATATAATTAATTCAACGTTTGATGAGGATGAGATTTATTTTGAGTCTGAGGATTCTGGCAGTATTGAGGTATTGTGGTATTTTGATGTATATGTCAATGATTCACTCGGAAATCCTATTGGTGATGCGAATGTTACTGTTTGGCAGACTGATGGTACTATTGAATTTAGCATGCTTACTGATTCTTTTGGAAATATTGAGACACAAGTATTGATGGAATTTATACAGAATAATACAGATAAATATGTTATTGATTATGTGATGAATATAACAAAAGCAGGTTATGTGTCAGATTCTAAAATTATTATTTTGTCAAATTATCAGTTCATTAATGTTGCACTTTTGGTTAATAATCCTCCACAAATAACTATTGATTCTCCATTAAATAGTTTATATAATCATCAGGCTATCTGGTTTAATATTAGTGTGGTTGATGATTGGAATTCAATTGATTGGTGTGGTTATAGTCTTAATGGATCTGAGAATGTGACAATGTCAAATGATTCGATGACACATTTTTCTTTTTTTAATGATACTGTATATGTCGGGTCTTATGATCTTGTTTTTTATTGCAATGATTCTTATGGTGTATTAAATAGTACTGATAAGATTTATTTTGAAGTATTATATGAGTGTATGAGTGATTTGGAGTGCTCTGCTTCGGGGGAT
>DAOVHT010000143.1 GCA_030671745.1 Candidatus Nanohaloarchaea archaeon | reverse complement strand
TTCCCATCAACCAGCCTATGTCGCCATCTTTCTGTTTCTTGCTTTTTTTGACGACATCAATTACATCATTCACTGTGACTTCTGTCCCGCCGATACCTGCCACGTATCCGATTATTTTTGGCCTGTCTTTCTCTGCGTAGAGTGCGCTCCTTACCTCGTCAAATATTGCGCCGTTTGAGGCACCCAAGGATATGTCTTTTTCAAGGATGATCACAGTCTCTATTCCTTTCAGTGCAGATATTATCTCTTTTTTTGGGAAGGGTCTAAATGATATTATTCTTAATAGGCCGAAATCGCCTTCTCGGTCAGATGCTTCCTTGACTGTGCCGCCAAGAGACCCCAAGGTTATTATTGCTGTCTTTTTACCTTTAAGGTTGTAGGATTCAGTCAGACCGTCACCCATCTGTCTGCCGAACTGTTTCTTGAAATCTTTCGATACTTTTTTTATTATGTCTTTTGAAGCGTCAATCGTGTCGGACAGATCTTTTCTTAGCTCTGCGTAAGGTCTCGGGAATGCGAAAGGTCCCTGTGTCATGGGTCTTTTCGGGTCCAGGTATGCGTGGTCGGGTCTGTATTTGGGTAAGAACTTGTCTACCTTCTTCTGTTCTGGCATGTCTACAGGCTCAATCGTGTGCGACAGGAAAAAACCGTCCAGGCAGACCATTATCGGGAGAAGCACTTTCTTGTCCTCTGCAATCTTGAATGCCTGGATTGTAAGGTCAACAGCTTCCTGGTTCGTCTCTGCGTAAAGCTGTATCCAGCCGGCATCACGTTCTGATATTGAGTCTTGCTGGTCGTTCCAGATGTTTATCGGTGCGGACAGTGCGCGATTGACAATGTTCATCACCACTGGAAGCCGCATCCCTGCTGTTGCGAAAAGTACTTCATGCATCAAGGCCACACCCTGGGAACAGCTTGCAGTGTAGGATCTTGAACCAGCCGCACTTGCACCGGTCGCTGCAGATATTGCTGAGAATTCTGATTCTACCTCGATGTGTTTTGATTTCAGTGTGCCGTCGGCGTTCATGTTGGCCAGTTCCTGGACTATGTGTGTCTGGGGCGTTATCGGGTATGCGGCGACAACGTCCGGTCTGCATGCCCTTACTGCTTCAGCCACTGCTCTGCTTCCTTCTAGAACTGTCAATGCCATAAATATCACTTGTTTTCCATCTTTGATGTTATTGCCTTGAACGGGCATTCATTCTCGCATATAAGGCAACCTTTGCAGAAATCGTAGTCTATCTCTGCCTTTTTTGTCTTCGGGTTCACTTTTATGCAACCGTCCGGACAGAACGGTTCGCAGATCCTGCAGCCTTTGCACTTATCGGTCACTGTCGGTATGAATGTGCGCCATGCACCTGTCTTTATTTTGGTTGTCGTGCCCACCTTTTTTATTATCCCTGCTATCGTTACCATAATCATTCACCGCACAGATCATATGCTTTCTTTATCGCTTCAATGTTTTTCTTTGCTATCTTTTCTGGGAATCTCTCCATTATCGTCTTGTTCAAGGAATCCAGTGAGACCTCGCCTGTCGCCTTGACGAATGCGCCCAATATCGGTGTGTTTACAAGGTTTCTGCCGAATGTGTCAAGCGCTATCTTTGATGCATCCACGTGGAACACTTTGGCTTTTGTCTTGAGCTTAATCTTTTCGGCACTGTTGATTATTATTGTACTGTCTTTGTTTACTCCTTTCAGGACGTCAACGGCATCAATCAGGCTCTTGTCGAGAATCAGGACGTAATCTGGTTCTGAGACCTGCTGGCGCATCCTTATGAAATCCTTGTCTATCCGGCAGTATGCCTCGACCGGGCTTCCTCTTCTTGCCACGCCGAAGAATGGGAATGCTTGGGATTGCTTGCCGTCCTTGAAGGCTGCAATTGCCAGGACTTGCGCAGATGTGACTGCACCCATACCGCCTCTGCCGTGGACTCTTATCTCTTTCATCAACATCACGAGTAATGATTATTTGTCAGGGTAGTATTTATCTGTTTGGTGGATTGTTGGGGTTTGTAGATACTAGGATATATAGATAGTAATATATATTTTGGGTTTGTTGTTTAAAACAATTTCTATATATTTGCCAATAACTTTTTTTCGTTATCATCAAAATCAGTATCATCTATATCAGCAATTAATGTATTTATTGCATTTTTCTTTTTCATATCCCCAATTGATAATTTATGCACTACATTTAAAGCAAATATATTTTCTTCCTTTTTTGAACTTACAAGTAATGGTTTTATTTTAGGTATTATTAGATAAGAAATAGTTTTATCTACTAATTTATTTTCAATAATAAAAGTTAAAATATATTTAATTTTTGTTTTATCCGCATCTTGTGAGAGCCCATTTAATACTCTTTTTATACTATGTTTGATTACACTCATATTAACTTTTCCATTAATAGATATATCATATTTTTCTTGTAATTTGGCATAACCAGTATTTAAAAATATTTCATCAACTGTGTCCTGCAATAACTCTTTGTTAATATCCTTAATTATTTCCAAAAGATTTAGTTTCTCTTCAGAAGACATACCCGTAATAATTTGTGTTAAATGGTTTTTCACTATAGAATTTTGCATGATTAAATTAAACCATTCTTTTACTAAATCCTGTTTATTATTTTTAGTTAAAATGCTTATATACTCTGTAAGTATTGTAATAATTTGATTTTCATCCAAACCATGTTCACTATTTGTTTTACTAAGCATCAAATTTAATGTTTCAGCTAATTTTTGTTTTTGTTCCAAATCAGAAATTGTGTCAAACCTAGATATTACTTGTTGAGCAAATGACCAATCAAACACAGGACAATGATTTACTATATTTTGATATAATTGATTTATATGCAAATAAATATTAGGACTATCATTTTTATCAAAGAAACTGTTGAGCCAATTTATAATCTTTAATTTATCGGATTCATCCTTACAAGCCATATATAATTTTGTCGAGATTTCTAAAAATGGTTTTAACG
>DAOVHT010000134.1 GCA_030671745.1 Candidatus Nanohaloarchaea archaeon | reverse complement strand
TTTATAAAGATTTATGGTAAACTATAGGCATTATTTTGTGTTTATAAGAAATAATTATGGTGAAACAATGGCACGAAGAACAACAGGTGTAAAGAAAAAGAAGCAGAAGACATGGTATTCAATAGTATCTCCTAAAGAGTTCGGAGAGAAAGAAGTCGCTACAACTTTAGCTCTTGACAGCAAGAATATCATTGGCAGAAAAGTAACTTTGCCACTCAGTGATATTACTGGTGATTTCAAACATTTCCATACTATGATCACTCTTAGGATTAAGGATATCAAAGATCTTAAAGCTTATACTGAATACAATGGTCAGAACCTAATCAGTGATAAGATTGCTAGAATGGTAAACAGATGGAAATCCAGAATTGATGCAGTGTCTGACATTGAGACAAAAGATAATCACAAGCTTCGTATAAAGACAATCATCATTACACGAAGACGGATCAATACAAGCATCAAGTCAGAGATCAGGAAATCTATTCTTGCCGAGACCGGTAAATATTGCGAAGGTCATGATATGGGTACTATAGTGTCTGATATATTTGCAAACAAGTTGCAGAAGGCATTATTCCATTCTTCAAAGAATATATACCCGCTGCAGTCAGTTGAGATCAGAAAGACTGAAGTCCTTAAATAATCTTTTATTTTTCTCTTTTTTTTAATTTATTCTTAAAAATCTATTTATAGCGTCGGATAGAATATACTTATAGATTGAAATGTCATTCTCACATTCTGAAGATAAGGATATGATGATAGCCCTAAGGCTTCTGCAGATGATGGTGGGTGCAGGGGCGAGCATTGAGGAGGCTATGAAGTCTGTGGCTGATTCTGGATTAGGGGTAGTGTCCAAGTCGTTTTCAGGTATTATCGAACGTTCAATCGATGGGGGGGACATAAGTTCTGAGATAAAGGTTGAGCAGGGTAATGTCAAATATAAACCGCTCAAGAAATTGCTTTCAATACTTGATATGGGTATAGCGTCAGGCGGGTCTTTAGGTGAGGGGTTATTGAATCTTGCGAACATGCTTGATGCGGAAGAAAAGATCAAAAGGAAAAGTTTTCTGAAAAAGATTGCACTGGCATCTGATGTGTTGACTTACGTGTCTATGTTTTCAGTGGTGGTAATCATTTTCTATCTTATGAGCGATATGATGCAGTACGGAGCATTCTCTATCACGCTCATAAGTCATGAGACTGTACAATCATTGCTTATGTTTTCTGTTCTTGTATATGTCTTGATCATGTTGTATATAAAATTAAATGATAGGGGTAAGATGTCATGATTGTCGAATCTGTGCTTGTCATCTCTATGGTTCTGTATGCTGTACAGTCTTATCTTTTATCGGGAAAAAAAGATTATGATAAGTCTGTCTTTGAGAGTGCAGAGATATTGTCTAACAAGCTTCGTGAGGGGATGTCAATTGAAGCATCAATCGATTACCTTTCAAAATCAAATATGAAGTGTAAGGGGTTGTTCGGCTGTATTTTAGAGAGGATGGAACGTGGGGATAATCTAGCTTTCGCTTCGGAATTTGTGGCCAGGAAATATGGGTCGTGCCCGTCTGGATATCTTGCAAAAGTAATAGGGTGTGCAAGCAGATATAATCAGAACCTGTCTGAGATATTCACTGAGTTCTTCAATGACTTGAGATCTGCATACATGATCGGTGAAGAAAGAAAAAAGGAATTGGCGACACAGAGTTTTATCGTGTTCCTTATAGGCAGTGTACTGGTGCCGGCCTCTGTTGTCGTTATGGGGGCTATGTTTGATATTGAGATTGCGTTTTTTATCATTATTTTCCTGTTGGTGCAGTCGTATCTTGCAGCGGTTGCAAGCGTGATTGTGAAAGGTGAACTATCTGATCTTATATTTATGATGCCTTTAGGGCTGTCAGTAACCATACTTATCATAAAATACGGGCTGGGCGGTGGGGTCCTATAAGGGATGTCATCGTTTCTGACCTTGGTAATGCGGTCGTCTATAAAAGATCTGAGGGCGTGATGCTCTACAGCCTTAAAGAGATAGTCTCCGGTGGTGATGTCGGCGTACTTTCCGGTTTTTTTACTGATGATGACATTGAAGAGATTATGCATGACGGTATCGGTTGTGTCAAGATCTATCATGCGCAGTTCGGTATGTGTGAGACCAACGTGCAGCTATCGTCAGAGGCGGTCTCGGATATAATTGATAACGTGGTCTCTTTCAACGGTAAAGTGGTGTCGTCATCAATGCCGTTGTTTGACGGGATACTGTCTGACGGGAGCAGGATAAATATAGTCTTGGCACCTGTTGCGGTCAATGGTCCTGCGATAACCATCCGGAAATTCAAGAGGCAGGTGATGACTGCCTGCGACCTTGTCAATCATGGTGTCATGAATCCTGAGGTGTGCGCGTTTCTTTGGTGCTGTCTTGACGGGCTGTCACATAAGCCGGCAAACATACTTTTCTCTGGTGGGACGTCGTCAGGTAAGACCACACTGCTTAATGCACTGTCTATGTTCATGCCGTCAAGGGCGCGTATAGTGACGATTGAGGATACGCCCGAGTTACGCCTTCCTTTTTCCAATATCGTTCGGCTGGAGACGTCTTTTGAGCCTCTGATCGATATGGATATGTTACTCCGGAATACTTTGCGCATGAGACCGGACAGGATAATTGTCGGTGAGGTCCGTGGCGCTGAGTGCAAGTCGCTCTTCACTGCGATGAACACGGGTCATGACGGGTGCATGGGGACGATCCATGCCAATGATGCGCGAGAGACGATCGAGAAAGTTGTCAATCCGCCGATGGAGGTTCCTGGTGTGATGCTGAAAGCGCTTGACCTGATCGTCATGGTATCTCGGAAAAATATTGGTGGTAAGATAATCCGTGTGATAACTGAGATAAGCGAGATCGGCGGGTTCGAGAATGATGTTCCTAGGTTAAACACTATCTATACGTTTGATGCTAACAAGGGTGAGTTGAGGCGTACCGGTGTTCCGAGCAAGATCAGGGCAAAGATCTCTGAGGCTTGCGGTATGGTTCCTGCTGATTTTGATAAGATATTGAGGGAGCGTGTCGCGGTGATCGATAACCTTTGCAGGTTACGGCTTGATGTTTCAGGGTTCAAGAAAGCGATTGATGAGGCAAGCGGGTTTTAGTGTTATCTGTTTT
>DAOVHT010000025.1 GCA_030671745.1 Candidatus Nanohaloarchaea archaeon | reverse complement strand
GCGGTATGGTTCCTGCTGATTTTGATAAGATATTGAGGGAGCGTGTCGCGGTGATCGATAACCTTTGCAGGTTACGGCTTGATGTTTCAGGGTTCAAGAAAGCGATTGATGAGGCAAGCGGGTTTTAGTGTTATCTGTTTTATTTACATGATCAACAATTACTGAATATTTATCGTTGTCTATTCTAAAATAGGATTGAGGTGGGGCGAAGTTGGGTACCAGTTCTCTTAATTTTTTTAGTGGTATTGGATTGTTTAAAAGTTGTATTTGTTTTATTGGTAGTGCATGATAGGTCTTTGAATCTTTGAAATAGTCTCTTACTTCTTGGTTGTTGCTGAAACTGTGTGTTTGTCTTAATACGAGCATATCATCTATATCGCCTTCTATCGGTGGGTAGAATTTTACTATTGCTGTGACTTTGCTTATTGGGCTTGAGACATAGATTAAAGAATAAAAGTTGTGGTTGACTTTAGAGAATCTGCGCCTGAATTCGTGAAGTTTGGTCTTGTTTTCTATTGCGTTCATGTACTGTTCTTTGAGGCTTATCATGAATTCTATCTGCATGATTCAGCATTCTCCCGGCACATAAGACTCTACAAGAGGATTTCTGCAGGCAAAGCATGAATTGCTGAATGTCTCTTTTATTGGGTTGCATGGTGCTGTAATGCATTGTATGTTGACGGTTGCGCACACGGGTTCGTAGAGCGTGATACATGCATCTACATCTCTTTGCTCTGCTGTGCATTTTACTGATATGTCGTCAACATATGTTTGATCACCTGCTCTGCACTGTCTCGGGTAGCTTTCCATTATCGGGTTTCCGGCGGCTGCGCAGGTTTCAAAAGAATCTATCTTGTCTAATGTCATGTCGTCTATTGGGCAGATCTCTGAATGGGTATCTTCTGTGTCGCAGTCGTTCTGTAGATATTGGTTGTCGTCCTGTTCTAAGATGAAGAATGCTGTTGCTGTTACTAGAATTAATGAGATTATGATCAGTGTTTTTTTTGTGTTGGGTTGCATGTTATTATTTGTTGGATTTAGTTTTTATATTTGAAGGGTTTTTAGGGTTATTGTATATATACATAGATTAACTATGATATTTATGGTTAAAATGGATGATTCAAGACATAATGTAACTAAAATAAATGGTCTTAATAAAAAAGATTCAAAATTTAATGAAGATCTTATCAAAGGTAGGATTGCGGAAGCTCTTATTGAACAATTGTTTGAAAATTCTGGATATTTTGTGTATCGTTATGGTATGGAAAATACAATACCTGCACTTAAAAATGGTCTTTCTAAGATTAAGAATAGTACTGCTTATATGATTAGGAAGATGCCTGATTTTGTTATTCAAAATAAAATAACAAAAAATGTTTTTTTTATTGAAGTCAAATTTAGATATGATGGTATATTTAATATGGATTCATTGAAAGAAGAGAGTGATTTATATGATAAAAAGTATCCATATAAAGATTGTTATTTTGTTGTTGTTTCAAAAGAACATATAAAATGTATTACTTATGAAGAACTTGAACAAGGCAAAAAAATAACAAAAGAAAGTAGTAATAATTATTTAGGGCATCGAAAAGAATTTAATTTAAATAAACCTTTGATTTGGGATTTCTGTAAGTTCTCGGAAAAACTTTTTGATAAATTTTAAGTTATGTTTTTTATTATTTTTTCCCCTTAGAAACAGTCTTCTTCTTGGTTTTTGTCGCAGCCTTCTTCTTAACAGGATACTTCTTTTTCACATTGTCTTTGCCGTCAAGGCGCTCTGTATACCGGCATTTTGGGTATCCACTGCAGCCTAGGAACTTTCCGTAGATGCTGCTCCTCAGTATCAGTTTTGATTTGCATTTCGGGCAGGTCTTGACAAGCGTGCCGTTTTCGATCTCTTTAACTTCTTCGGTTGCGCCGGCGTCCTCGATCTTTTTTGTTGGGCATTTCGGGTTGATGCACAACTGCTGTGGTTTCTTGCCTTTGTTGATGATGCTTATCAGTGGGAAACCGCACTCTTCACATTCTTTTTTCAGGCTTTTTATCATGCCGTTTTTAGGCAGTGAATATGTAGCTTTGCAGTCCGGATACTTGTCGCAGGCGATGAACCGGCCGAACTTGGATCTTTTCATCATCAGTGTGCCGACACCGCAGACTTTGCAAGGGCCGATCGTGCTCTCTTCATTCTGTGTCTCTCGTGTAGCTTTTACAAGGGACAGACCGATCTCTTTCTCGTGATCCTTGTATTTTGTTAGGATTCCTGTCAGTTCTTTTTCGGCCTTATTGATTATGTCGTCACTTGATTCCTTTTCGTGCTCGATGTCATCCATGTGCTTTTCGAATGTCCGGGTCAGGTCTTCTGATATTATTTCCGGACAGTATTTCTCAAGCGTGTCAATCACTGTCAAACCTAAATCTGTTACTTCGATTCTTTTTTCCATCAGGTAATTTCTCTTGTAAAGGTTATTGATTATCTCTGCGCGTGTGGCTTTAGTGCCCAGGTTCCGTTTTTCCAGTTCCTTGATGATTGATGATTCATTGTACCTGTTCGGTGGTTTTGTCTCTTTGTCTAAAAGTGTGATTTTTTTGTTCGTTACCATTTCGCCGTCTGTCATCTGTGGCAGTGTGACCTCTTCAAGTTTGACGTATGGTTCGTAAAGGTCAAACCATCCGTTCTCGATCGTTCTTTTTCCTTCGGTCTGGAACTTGTGTGTGTTGACGTCAAGGACTATCTTTGATGACTGCCGTGTGGCTGGAGTCCCGAAAGTTGCAAAGAATCGTTTGACGATAAGGTCATATATCTTCTTGTCACGGCCTATCAAACCTTTCGGCATCTCGCCCGTAGGATGTATAGGTGGGTGGGCGTCGTCTGTCTTTTTACCGTTGTTCGGTACCAGTTTCGGTAGTGAAAGAAGTTGTTTTGCCTTGCCTATGTATTCGGGATTCTTTGAAAGTTTTTCTAGTATCTCTTTGAAACCTAGTTTAGGGTCTAAAATCTGTGAACTAGTTCTTGGGTATGATATGACTGCCATCTCATAAAGTTTCTGGGCAATCTGTTGTGTGTCTCTCGGAACTATGCTGAACAGTTTGTGCGCCTCAACCTGTAGGTCTGTAAGGTTGAATGGTGTGGGTGGTTTCTGCTTGTAGTTCTTGTTGGTCTGCTCTATGACCTTTGCGTCTTTCCCGGTCGTCTCTGAGACTATCTTTTCTGCATCTTTCTTGTCAAGGATTTTGTCATTTTCGTACATCGCCTTGAATTTGGGTGTGTCCATCTCTATCTGCCAGAATGGTGTGGATATGAATGCTTGGATCTCTTTCTCTCTTTTTGCAAGGAATGCAAGTGCCGGGCCCTGGACACGACCTGCACTCAATACTTTGTATGTGCCTGCGGTCTTGACTGCGATTGTCAGTGCGCGGGATATGTTTATACCGAAATAGAAATCGAGTGTGTGTCTTGTGACGCCGGCATTTGCAAGACCGAAATTGATGTGCGGTTTTGCGTTGTCGTAAGCGTTGATCAGGTCCTGTTTTGTCAGTGTGGAAAATTCCATCCGTTTTGCGTCTGTGGTCTTGCAGATGTTTTTAAGGATTGTGTATGCTATTGTCTCTCCCTCAATATCAAGGTCGGTTGCCACTACAAATTTGTCTGCGTCCTTTGATAATTTTTTTAGCATGGTATAATATTTCTTTACGTATCCTGCATTTTTTGATATCTTGAAAGTCGGTTGCCATTCAGTGTCAAACACTGGGTATGTCCAGCTTTTGCTCTTTTGTGCAAGACCGAAAAGGTGACCTACAGCTGGTGCGACAAGAATCTTTTCGCCATGTCTTTCAATCTCTAGGTAACTGACGTCGCCTGCCTTCAATACCTTGACACCTTTTTCTGTTATCGCTGCGGCTATCTTTCGTGCCGCGGACGGTTTCTCTGAGATGATCAGTGTGTAAGACATTAATATGGATGGTAGTCGGAGGTTTTTATATGTTTTTGGGTTTTTGTTGGTTTTGATTGTGTGTTTTTGTCCGAAACACTTATATAACTCAACGTATTGTGCTACGTATCCATAAATTGGTGATTTATATGTCTAAAACATCAAGACATAACAAAAATAATATGGTATTAGTTAAAACTACTGCAGGTAACACCATATTAAATTTAAACAGCGATCATGTGTGCAGTGATGTAAATGGTAAATTGTTCTTAAAAAACGCAAGGGATATTCAAGAAGGGGAATTGCTCTATTTTGAAAAAGAATTCATAGATAAATCTTTGAAGGATATAGAATCTGATCTGAGAAAAAGTGATAGGTATAATGCTGCCTATGAAAGTTTGTATATTGATGATAAACCTATGCTTGCAGTCGTTCTGAATGAGGGTCTTGAAGCAAAAGGGATAACTGATTTTAATGATAAAGTTTCATATATAGATAATTTAATAGATGGTGGTGTCACAAAGAAAACAATACAAAATTGGCTTATCGGAAAGACTGTAATGGTTGACAATAAATCGTTTTTAAATGAATTATCCGGGCTTGCACCTGAATTAAGAACATGGGCTGAAGCGTTTTCAATTGATATGATGGTTGATGGAGAACTTAAAAGTGTTAATTATGACAAATTTAAAGATCAAATACCTATAGAGATATATACGGATTCAAATGGAAATGAGATTGAAGTCCGGTATGGTTCTCGTTATACATTATATGATCTATATAAAAATATACGGATTGGTGTCGGTCATTATTTAGCCAAGCCAAAAAATGAAGGGATTAACAATAAAAGCACAACAAGCAAAACAACAACAGATAAAATTGCTCTTGGTCATGAAATAGATATCGTTGTGAAGCAATTCTTTAATTATGTGACGAATGATATCGTTTCTGCAAAAGTTTTAGGTATAACGATGCTTGATAAAAAAGAGGCAAGAAAACAGATTAAAGGTTATGATCACAAGCTTAAAAAAGGTGTCATGAAATTAACTTCTGGTGAATTATCTGATTTTCTGCAAGAGAATGATCTAGAACAGATAACACTTTATGATTCATTAAATGATATCAAGGGACTTGAGTATGCACTTGCGAAATATGCATATAACATTTTAAATGAGGGATTAAATATACCAGTAAAAGATATATTTGATGCTTATCATTTAGTGCTTCCTCTAATAAAAGAGTCTTTAAATTCAAGAATCATTAAACATTATGATGTTACAGAACAACAATTTATTGATTCCAAATATGAAGGGGTATCTAACAGACTTAAAAAAGAATTAATTTATGATAAAAATAATATTTTTGAAATTTTAATGGATAATATCAGTGTTTCATTTAATGGTATCCCTTCTTTATATTTTGATATATCTGAATATGGATCTGATCTTATTGCAGCTCAGAAATCAAAAATATCCAAGTCTGAATTAAATCATACGCGAAATACTTTTCATCGAGCTAATGATTCATTAGTTAAGTCATATGGTTATACTTTTACAGACCCGATAAGAAAACTGTTTTTAGGAAACAAATTAGATGATGACGGACGTAGTAATGATGAAATTTTGTTGTATGCTGCAAAATTAACAGATCAAGATGGTATTGATGCACTTAAAAAATATGGTCTTGATGACCTGTTGCCGATTATTTTTGATGATTCAAGCGATGCTTTGGCAAGCTATAAGGGTGATTGATGTTATCTTGATTTACTGATATGTTGAAGGGGCGGGGTTGTGCTCTTTTTTCTTTTTTTGACGTTTTTTGCAGGTTCTATTGTTTTTGTCATCTATTGGTGATAAGTATATAAAGTTAATACTATTTATGATTGCAATGCCTGAAAAACAGTATAATCTTCATATGGATGAGAATGTATTTTCTATGCTTGAGGCGGTATCAACATATCTTGATGACCAGATCATAAGTGTGGAAAAAAATATTCATGATGAACTTGTTAATTATATTGGTCTTTTTATCGGTTCTCATTCGTCTGAAAAAGGAGTCAAGTATCAAGGTAATATTGATTCTGATAAATTCAATAAATTCTGTAAAGGTCTTTTTGATAAAAGTATTGATAAATATTATCAATCTATTTCGGGTCTGGAAGATAATCTTGGTGCAATAAAGAGTGATTTATTAGTTATGCATGATTCTACAAAAGCGTTTACAAAAAAGTATAATGTGCTTAATCTAGATGCGGAACATAAAGGTGGCGGTTATCTTAAAGATCAAGAGAAATATTGTCTTGATCCTTCATTATTTACTGATTTTAAGGATGAACTTGAAGGTCTTGTTTTGAGTTATAATAAGAATCTGGGCGAACTTGTTGAGATTATGGAAACTAATGGTATTCCTTATGGGTCTTTAGATGAAGCCGAAAGTATCATGTCTATTGAATCTGAATGTAATTTGCATCTAGATCCGATGACTAAAACTAATTCGGCTTATTTTATTATGATTGAAGGTATTTTGCTTAAAGATGCAAGTTATGATGCACAATCATTATTTCATGATAAATGTTTTGGTGTTGAGGATAATGTGGATGAACTGGGTATTTTATCTAAATTGCGTCATCTGAAAAAGATACCAGAACAATCAACAGAGTTCATTAAAGAAGCTATGACTGATTTGGGTTATGAGTTTGAAGAAACTACAAATCTATTGGGTAAACTATTAGGTAAACTATTAGGTAGGCCTACTGGTAATACTATGTTTAAACTGGTGTAGAGTTTATCAGTTGTTTTATCATTGTTGAAGAGTTAAATTTATATTACTTTAATTCTATATCTTGTCTATGGATACTAATCAGGGTGGGGATTTATTAAGTGGCTTTTATGGGATCTATGCAATAAGATCACATTTAATCGCTGAACAATCTAAGATAAATGAATACCTTATAATTGAATTTGCGAGGTATACGGACTTATTTATCAATAGTCATATACGGCCTAAAGTTAAGGTAGCATACACTAGTTTAGATAGATGTACGTTTGATAATTATAACGAAGCACTTTTTAATGGTCTTGTTGATGATGTTGTTCCTGGTTATTTGGATGAATTGTTGATTGTAATTGATGATTTATATGAAAATATCGTGAATTTAAATGATGTCAATTCTAAATTTTTAAGAAATATTGACATCCTTGATATGAGTTCGTTGCTTGTTTCTGATGGACATATGGACGGAAATCTTGTCAAAGGTCTTGAAGATTATTCAGTTGATGATGCTGTTCTTGAATTATATAAATCTGAAATTTCTGAACATAAGGGTCTGTTGGAGTCTAATATTGAAAAAATAATTAACTTGAGCAAATCTATTGATGGTATTTCTAGTATGGATGCGGGCGAATTAAATAATATTTGTGAACCCATATCTTTGTTTGATAAACATTTATCAAATGTGCAGTCTTCTGATTCTGATTCAGTTATGGTCTTGAATGCTGCACTTCTTGAAAAAAGTTATGGTGAAGTAAAAACGATAATTAATTCTAGTTTAAAGAATAATAATTCTTATGCTATTACAGGGGCATCTGAAGGTAGTACAATTAAAAATTTGGGTCTGTTGATGCAGAATATTTCGTCAAAGAAGTCAGTGATTATGGATGCTGCATTTGATAAGTTAGGGTACACTATACAAGTTAAATCTAAGTTGCTTAAAAAAGACAAAGTACATGTGTTTAGAAGTATCAATTGAGTGTTTATGAGATTGTAATGGGTGCGGTTAATTGTTGTTTTGTTTTTATTCTTGATAAATGATTAAATTTATAAGTTTTGAGTTCCCATATCTATTTTATGGTTGATGAAACAAGTTCTACAGAATATCAAATGCCACAAATTGATGTGGATAAACTTATGAGTATTTATGCAATCAGAGAGTATCTTCTTGATCAAAATGAAGAATTATCAGAACAGGTTGAAGAATATGTTAAAGGATTTGTTTTGGAAAATTATGAAAATTATGAAAAAGAGATAGTGACCAGTACAAAATGGTGGGGTCTTAAAGAAACAAAAGAAATGGGCATTGTATTAAGTGATGGTTATAGGGAATATCGTACTGATTCTTTTTATATCGAAATAAGAAAGGAAACCTGTAAGCATTTTAATCCATATTTATCTGAGGATTTAAAAGAATTATGTGATATATTATATAGTTATGATAATCCATCCAATCCCGATCATACAAGGAAGCGGGTGTGGATTTATGAGAATCTAGATCATCTTTATGATCAAATAAAAGGTCTTGAGGCAATATTAACACCACCAGAGGGTTCATCTTGTACAACAAAACAATTAAAGATAAGTCCTGATAAAATTGATGCGGGTATGGTTGAACTTGTAAAGGGAATAGATAGGTTCAATGTTTTTGTCGATTCTTTTTATGATGTCGCTGATAGATTGGGTGTATTTTCTGGACAAGATTATGTATTAAATGCTCAGGATTTAGAGGATTCTGAAAAATTAAAACTATATTTGACTGAATGCAATTTTCAATTAAAAGCAATACAAGAACATAAAGAGGCAGATGATTTAATCGATTATGTCGCGACATTAAAGGAATCTTTAAATGAGTCTATG
This sequence comes from Candidatus Nanohaloarchaea archaeon, assembly GCA_030671745.1. GTDB lineage: Archaea > EX4484-52 > EX4484-52 > EX4484-52 > GLR71 > GLR71. Next base: position 4,560 of record DAOVHT010000025.1, on the reverse strand, counting down.
GGCATTATTGATGGAATATCCGAAAATCTGCCTGTGAAATCTCCTTTAAATAAAGGACGTTTAAAATCAATTATAAATTCTTTGACTGTGAAGCAATTAGAAAAGGATAAAATTGGAAAATTAGTTAAAGAGGCTTTGCCGGATTTAATGATAATTGAATAAAATTCATTTGACTTTACTTTGTTTATTGATGGTGATTGTATGGATACAGCTTCAGAAGTTATCGAACAGATTGATTCGTCTTTATTTGCGCTTCTTGATGTGTTTGATGATGCGCTCTCTGAAAAAAATAAAGAGTTTAGAGATGGGTTATTTAAGTATCTTGAAGAAAAGATTCCTGCTGAATTAGATAAGCTTAGGGTCCCTAGGAAGGAGTTAGAGTTTATTTCAGAGGTTTCATTATCTATTTATTCGGGTGAATCTTCAGAATTTCAAGAGTTTATGGGTGAGTTATTTTTTGAATATGACAAAGATCATAAAGATAAAAATAAAGAGTTTTTAAAGGTAATAGATTATTGGATGTATTCAGATATTGATCATAAATTATCAGAAGTAATTGATAAATACATTAAGCGTAGTTTGATTGAGGAGGGAGAAATTCCATTAATTATTGCAAGAAATTATAATACTCCTGAAAACTTAAAAGATTCTATCAGTGCTTATAATTTGGCAGTGAAAAAAATGGCAAATCTTTTTGTTGAACATGACATTTTATCTCTTGTTGATGTTGGAACATTAAAAGATAAAGATTCAGAAAATAAAAAAGTTGATGAGTTTAATAATCTTCTTTTGAAATCAAATATTGAAAAAAAGGATGTATTATCTGAGCATTTACGAAAAGCATATCTTAATATAAAAGAGAATAGTTCTGTTAGTTCTTGGTTTTATAGAAATGATTTAAGTGATGTGCCTATGGATTCTTTCTTTAGTAAGATGCATGATATTAATATGTCGGTTAGACATTATCTGCCTGTTTTAAAAGAGGTATTTGAAAGTTTAGGTTTTGAATTGAAAACAGATAAGGATAGAGGGGTTATAGCAGAGATGAGCTCTGAAGAGTTTTATCGTGTTTAGGATAATATGGTTTTATGAGTTTTTGTTATGAAAATAAATGATGCGCATTGTCATTATGGTCGAGAAAGTTTTTTTGGTTCGGTATTACGCGCAAGGTTTAGTTCTAAGAATGATTATGAAGGTCTTAGTTCTGATTGGGAAAAGTATGATGTACAAAATGTAGTTCTTTTTTCACAGCCGTGTCCAAGTGATTTGAGGAGAAATGTTTTTGAATTTTTTAAATTTTGTTTAGGGTATGGTGCGTTTATATCTTATGATAAAAAATTATTTAGTAATGTTGATTATTCGCATACAAATGATACAATAAGTAATTTAGATGATGAAAAAATTGAATTTATACCATTTGTCAATTCAGATGTATCTGTGTCTGATTTGGCAGAATTAGAAATAAAAGGCATAAAATATTATGAACCTTATGATTTTTCTGGTTCAATTCCAGATAATTTACTTGAGTTTCTCAATGATGGTGAGTTGAATATTGTTTTACATCTGTCTGATGTGACGGAAAATAATCCAGATACATTTTTAGCTAATGTTGAAAAATATGATGGGATTAAATTTCAGGTAGCGCATTGTGCAAATGGTGTATCAAAGATAATTGATTCGCTTCATGAATATTCTAATTTATTTGTTGACACAAGTGCGCTTAGTCATTGGTCATATAAAAAAATAGATCTTTGTGAAGTGATTGCCAATTATGGGAGTAAAGTACTTTTTGGTTCTGATGACCCGTGGACACATTATGATAAACAGATTGGTCAGATAGAAAATTTTGATTTGAGTGCGCGTGAAATGAAAAAAGTTATGTATAGTAATTATTTTCAGTTATGGAAATGATTTTTTTGTCTGTGGATGTTTTTTGGGAGTATGTTTATATTGATTCAATGTTGTTTTTTATTGTATGAAAATTATCATTGAGACGCCCAAGTATTCTTTTTTTAAGTATGATGTGGTTAGTCCTGGCGCATTTAAGAAAGTCATGGTCTCGCCGATCCCTACAATATTCAATTACGGGTCTATTGTCGGCACGCGCGCGCAAGATGGTATGCCAATTGATGTAATTGTGCTTGGACCACGGATGCGCCAAGGTACAATCATTGAGAGGGATGACAGCAAGAAGTTTGACGGTGTGGTGCATTTTGTTGATGATGCCAAAGTTGATGATAAGATGATTGTCTATGTCAGCGGATTCAAGAACAAGTCTGTGTTATCTTTGTATTTCAAGGTGTATGCGCTATACAAAAAGTTTCTGTATCGGGTATCAAAAAGAAAAAGAACAGAATGCCGTTTTTCAGGCATTGAGTTCTATTGATTGTCAGAAATTAAAGGAAATGTTTTCGGACAGGTTCAAATATCTTTATGATCTCTTCAGCAACCCCGTTTTTCAGGTCAAGCGGATGGATCTTGTTTTCAATGAATGCCTTCTCTAATTCTTTGTAGTTGCTGTATTCAAGATTGCCACCGTATTTTTCCGGGCGGTCTATCACAAATCTGTCTGTGTGCGGGAATACGAGAAGTCTTGCAATTGACATCACCGGGTTGTCTTCAATCACACCGGCTATGCAATGCGCCTTGTTGATCTTTGATCTTATGTCCTTTTCTGAATCCTTGACAGATATCATAGTCTCTGGCTTGCTGGATGACATCTTTCCGCCAGGGCCTTGAAGGGAGGGTATCAATGGTGTGTGCAGGCATACGACTGGCTTGTATCCGATCGTGTCTGCAAGTTCACGGCCCATCATGTGGATCTTTCTCTGTTCGATGCCGCCCAGCGCAACGTCCACTTTCAATGCTTTCATGTCTTCAATCTGCATGAACGGGTAGATGACCTGGGATACGTGCGCGTGCTCGATGTCTCTTGCGACCTCTTGCATGCTGCGCAGTGCGCGATTTATTGTGGTGTCAAGGGACATAAGAAGGATGTCGTCCATGTATTTCATGTTTCTCTGGAAGCTTGAGCCCTTGACGAATTCTGCGTCTGTCAGACCCATTGACCTGAATGCCTTTTCCCAGGTCTTGATTGTCTTCTCTATGAAGTCCCAGTCACCTTTTCGGTTGAGCCAGGTGTGCCAGTCGGCAAACAATACTTTTACTTTGAATCCTGCCTTCTGCAGGTCTATGAGTTTGGTGACAGTCACTGCGTGACCTAGATGGACTTCGCCTGAAGTCTCGTAACCACAATATACGACCGGTGTTTTCTTTGTTTTCAGAAGTTCAATCAGTTCTTCTTTTTTTATGATCTCTTCTGTGTTTCTTGTTATGAGTTCAAGTCGTTTCTTTTCATCCATAAGTGCTCTACCTAATAAATTGATATCTGCTCAAACATATAAAAGTTGTGCCAGAAATTAGGGGTATGGATGACATTCAATTTATGCAATTAGCAATTGAAGAAGCTAAGAATGCACCGTATCCTTTTGGTTGTGTATTAGTTAAAGATAATAAAGTTATTGCTACTGGTAAATCGGGTGAAACAATTAATTTTGATCCAACAGCACATGCAGAAATTAATGCGATTAGATTGGCATGTAAAAAATTACAGTCTAAAGATTTATCAGGAGTTACGTTATATTCGACTTGTGAGCCGTGTCCTATGTGTTTTTCTGCTGCGTGGGTCGCGAACATAAGCAGAATTGTATTTGGGATTTCATTAGAGGAATCATCAAAATTATTTGGTCCAGAAATACTTGTCAGTTCTAATTATCTTAATGAACATGGGTCTAATAAAATTGAAATAAAAAGTGGTGTTTTGAAAGACGAAATTTTGAAAGTATATGATGGCTTTGAAAAATAAAATTATGATAATTTCAAATAAACTCAAGAGTTAAGTAAAATTATGTTATAGTGTACCATAAAACAGATAAACTTAAAATCATAATTAAATTGTATGCAAAATCTAGAAAAACTTGAAAAAGAAATAAAAGAGATAATATTAAGATCATCAGTAAAAACAGATTTAGCTCATGCGTTATCAACTAAAAAATGGATTCTAAAATTAAAACCTGATGCCGACATTGCTCTTCAGATTGCAGCGTTAGCTCATGATATTGAAAGAGGGTTTGAGCCAGATTATTATAATAAAACAATTGAAAAATTTGAGAATTATGAAGTACATAAACGTATCCATTCTGAAAAGAGTGCTAAAATAATAGTTGAACTGTTAGAGAAATATAGATTTGATGATAGTATAATAAAAAAAGTTGAGAGGTTAGTATTGAACCATGAAATTGGTGGTGATTCTGAATCTAATCTGTTAATGGATGCTGATAGTATTTCTTTTTTTGAAGAAAATTTTGTTCAGTATTATGAAAAATACGGTGTGGTTAAAGCAAGGAAAAAGATTAGGTTTATGTATGGTCGGATGTCTAAAAAAGCACAAAAATTAGTTATAGGTACCAAATATGATAATTCTGAATTAAATTTTATCTTTAAATCTGAAATATCTAATAACTAATATAAAGAATTATTACATAACTTGTGTTATGGATG
>DAOVHT010000094.1 GCA_030671745.1 Candidatus Nanohaloarchaea archaeon | reverse complement strand
CTTATCCGGCTTTTGAGGTTTTTGGCTTTGCCTATATAGATAATGTTTTTGTTCTTATCTTTCATCAGGTAGATCCCTGGGTCTTTTGGCGCGTTTGTGATTTTCTCTTCAAGCATGGTAATCATTATGTGCTGTAAAAGTTATAAATTCCGAGTTTTTGAGTATTTTGTCACTGACTTGTGTCAAAAAGCGAAAACTTTATAAACACTGAGGTACTATATACTTGTAGTTACTTCAAGAGAGTAACTTAATGGATTGATAATTATGGATGAAACTCAGATTAAGACAATGCTCAGGATTGCTCGGGAAGCGGGTAACTTCAGAGAACTTAAAAGGCTTGAAAAGATTATGCGTTTTCATGATCCTGGTTTTAGCTATGCTAAGATGAGAGCACAGAAAAAGTATCTGAACCAGAGTATTTTTGAGAGGGTCAAAAGTACAAACAGTGGTAAATTCGCTGCTTGAGGCTTTGTGTTTAGGTGATTATGATGGCTGATATATTTGATATAATAAAGAAGGATCTTGAGATTCTCTCTGCTAAAGTTGAAGATGATAAGATAAAGCATATCATCAGAAGGCTTAATGAAGGGACAATCGATAAGATCTGGAAGAAGAACTAATTTTTATTTTATTTATCTGAAATTATTTGATAGAACTGTTCTATTTTTCTTTTAAAACTGCATATTTTCATAATATCAAAGAAAGAATTTCAGGTATTGTTTCTTTTAGGATACAAGGTGGACCTTTGAATAATATTTTGTTTTCCATTACATCTGGTCTATAAACTAGTTTGAAATTTTTAGCTTTATCTTCTGAAGTAAAATTAATCATATGTAGCTCATCTAATGAATTATCGTAATCTGGAATTTTGTTCCAAGTTTTTTCTAAAAATTCTTTAAGAGATAATTCTATAGGTTTTGCAAAAATATTCCAATATAATTCATCTCTGGATCCATTTTTGACAATCTTGGCTTCTAATTCTATAGATCTATCATTTATTTCTATAATTTTTTTCCCTGATGCTTTTATGTGCTCGTTATTATATGATTCATTTTCGGATGTTTTTCTTATTATACCTTCTGCTTTTGCAATTAATTGTATTGCAGAATTCATGTCTTCAAAGAAGCCTTTACTTTCTTCATAAGCTCCTTCTTCAAGTTCGGTAATATTTTCGACTTCAAATGCTTTAATTTTCATATCTCCCATTTTTATTATCGTGTTTTCCTGTTCTATATAGAGTATTTCATATAACCTTTCCAGTCGTTGTTCTTCTTCTTTGTAGTAAAATGCTAGTTCTTTCTTTTTTAAATCTGTATAATTTTCTTCAAATTCATTTATCAATTTTTCAAATTCGGAGTCTAATCTACTTATTTGTTCAGAATCATTTTTATTTTCTGCTATTGTTTTTTGATTTTGGAGTCTATCTCCTTTATGTTGATATACAAAAAAACTTAATATGTTGTACCATTCTTTTATTGTATCGCAGTATTCACCGGAATATTTCGTTTCTTTATCTAATATATTTTTTAGTGTTTCATATGGGATTTTTTCCTTAATTGTTTTTCCCTCATATATCAATAAATCTGAATTATGATGATCGTATTGTGCCCAAAAGCCTCTTTTTTTATAATTCTCGTTATCTAATTTAGTATTTATAGCATCAATTTTTGCGTTGAGGTCTATCATCATATGGTCTATGAATTGATCATTGTGATCTTCCTTAGAACTTGTATCAGATGGCATGATAATCATTAAGCTTTTATCTTTTTATTCTTTACTGGTAAATAAAAGAATTAAAATGAGATTCAATACTCTAAAACCTCATCTTCACTGAAGAATCCTTTGCTTTTTATCCTGATGCCTCTGTCTTCTGTGACTTTTCCGATAATCTGTGCCTCTATGCCGAATTCTTCCGCAATCTTTATCGCATTTTCGGGTTCAGGAGTGATAACGACCATACCTTGACCCATGTTCCATGTTCTGTATGCTTCATCATCTGGTATGTTACCTTTTTCCTGGCAGTGTCTTATTACGGGGCTCGGTTCAAATGGAGTATCTATGTCTGCGCCAAATCCTGACGGTTTTAATGCGCGGCCTAATTTTCCAGGAATACCGCCACCTGTTATGTGCGATACTCCGTGCAGTTCTACTCGTGGATCATTGTCAAAACCGCCGAACATTTCGGAGACACATGCAGAATATATTATTGATGGTTCGAGTACCCAATAACCTAATTTTTTTCCTTCAAATTCAATATTGTGCCAGTTGTCACCGTATGCTGAACTGAAAACATTTCTTACAAGGGACAAGCCATTTGATCTGAAACCGGGTTCATTCAGACCGACGCAATAGTCACCGATCTGTATTTCATTTCCGGTTAAAAGTCGGTCTTTCTTTGCGAACCAAATCAGTCCTGCGCACCAGTTATAATTGAAATCGCCGTATCCATTCACTCTATCTCCTAGTTCTGCAAGCTCGCCGTTTATGACTGCAACGTTTGCGGTCTTGGCTGCTTTTATATATCCTTCTGCAAGCTGGCGCATTTCTTTAATGTATGTTACATTATCTCTTCCAAGTGAGTTTACATCAAGAACGGAACCTATAAGTATGGGTTCTGCACCCCGGATGACTGCATCGTCACAGACCATTGCAAAAAGGTCAAATGCGATTGTAGAATGGTCTCCCATACGTTCTGCAAGTTCCATCTTAGTTCCTACACCATCAAAGCCCATATTCATTACTGTGTTTTCGGGTAGGTTTCCAACAGAAATGTATCTTATTCCCGAAAAATCATCAAAAGGTGTAATTATTTCTCCAAGCAGACCTTTTCTATTAGCCCATGTAACTTTTGATGCGTTATATAATATTTTTGAAGCGTCATCACCAAGTCCTATGTCTACACCTGAACTTGCATATGTTATTGTCTTGTTATCACTCATTTGGTTCACCTATTAAATTTATTAATTGAATATAATTGTATTATTTTTTCTATCTGTTCTTCTGCCTTTCTTATAGCTCTGTCTGCAAGCATATTAGCATGACCTGTGTTGTTTTCGGGAAGCATGCCTTTCTTTATCTCTTCACAGATTTCAGGTGTTATCTTGCCTTCATGCTTAAGTGCGTCTATGAATTGGTAGTATGCATTAAGGTCTGGTCTTTGTCTCATGCTTATCTTCTTCAGCAGGTCATAGGCCTCGGATATGCCTTCTCTTCTGAGTACTGTCTGGATGTATGCAGATGACATGGATATGTTTTCTATCGCCTCTTTCTTTAGGAATTCTGTGTCCGGTTCGTACAGGTCAAGTTCTGAGATTATCCTGTTGAATCCGATGATGATCTTTGCGAACGGTTCGCCTATTGTCCTTTTTCGAATGGATCTTCTAAGGTCGCCCTGTCTCTTGTATCTGATAAGGTTGTGATATTTGTAAAGGTCAACATCGGCCAGATATTCCCAGCCGCCTTCAAGACGCCAGGGATTGGTCTTCTGCGCCATCACGGATGAACCTGACTCTTCGTTTGTGGTTTTTTTCCTGAAGACTCCCCGACTGCAGTATTCCCAGAAATCTTCTGAGAATTTCATTATGACATCATTTATCCTTGTCAGGATATCGAAAAATTCTGAGAATCCTATGTTGAACTCGTCCTGGTCGCACATGTCAAGGAACTTGAGATCAAGTGCCTTCTCTATAAAATTGCGGTTGAAACTGTCCCAGTCAAGATCGGGGTATGCACCTATTATGTCGCTGTTGTTGCCTATTGCACCTCCCAGCTTGCCTGTCATATTAATTTTTGATATGTTATTCTGATTATGTCTTATGAACGGTGACATGGCCTGCCTTAAAGCATCTACATGGTTTGCGAATACTTTCTTGAATGTCGTGTATTCTGCGAACTGACCGTGTGTCTGGCCTGAGAATACTGAATTGTGGTCTTTTGCGAAAGTAATTAATTTATTCTGTAGTTCTAACAGAAGTGGGAGATATTCTTTCTCAAATATGTCTTTTATGATTGTCGCATATACATTGGAATTGATGTCGGCTGAAGTTCTGCCGAAATGTATTGCCTCTTCAATTGAAATGTTCTTGCCTGAAAGCTTGTGGTCCATCCAGCGGATCATGGCAACTATATCATGGTTTGTTTTCTTGTCAAGAAGCTGTATCTGGATGAAATCTTTAGGTGAAAAATTTTGGTATAGTAATCGTAAGGTATTCTTGTCGCTTTCAGAAAATCTATCTACTATGATGCGTTTTTCTGTTTTCGAGCTGTTGAGAAAGTCTGACAGGCATATGGCGTATTCTACCTCGACCCAGATACGTCTCCTTGTCCATTCAAATTCTGATATGAGATTGCCTAAGTTCTT